>CAMDIP010000215.1 GCA_945899335.1 Bordetella parapertussis | reverse complement strand
TTTGTCCGTGACAAAATAGATCGGACAAATGTTTATTTAGCTGTTACCGTGAATAATCATGCGTACCAACCTATTTTTTTCTCCATCTGAAATAGAACGTGAAACGGGATTTGGAAAAGAACAATTACGAAAGTGGCGCCAGAGATATGGTTTCCCTCCAAGGGAATCAAACCCTGATGGCCAGTCGATCTACTCACTCAAGACAGTCGATCAGCTTCACCTCATAAAACGTTTGCTGGAGGCAGGCTTTCGGCCTTTTCAGGTCGTGGGCAAAACTGTCTTAGAACTTGAAACGCTGAAATTTCAGCTGGGACTGAATATTAAGAATGAAACACCAGATGAATTAACCAATAAGTTAATTGAGTACATCAAGCTTGCTAACCTTAAAGGATTTCTGGCACTTTTAAAGAAGAAGCGGCGCGCACAAACCATGTTCAATTTTGTTCAAAATACGATCACTCCATTGATGGTCAGTATTGGCGATGCTTGGAGTCGCGATGAAATTGATATTCACCATGAGCATCTTTGCACTGCTTGTATCGAACGCTATTTGCAGTCAGAGATCCTCAAATTTCTACCGATAAAAGGTTTACCAAATATTTTATTTTCTCTTCCACCAGGAGAGAATCATTTGCTTGGCCTGTTAATGATAGAGGCTGTAATGGCTGAACGTGGCGTCACCACAATCAATATTGGCTCTCATATTCCGCTAAATAATCTTAAGCTGGCAGCTATTTCATGCAAGTCTGATGTGGTCGCACTTTCCTTTAGTTTTGCATATCCAGCTCGAGATGTATTGCCAACTCTTTTGCATTTTCGGCGCTTGCTTCCATTGAATATTCAGATCTGGGCTGGTGGCGCAGGAATTTCCGTGATTAGAAAAAAACCTAAAGGCGTGAAAATGTTCTACGATCTTAATGAAGCAGTTCTTGCTATGAGTCACATCCCCATTCAGTAGTTTATTTTGGTGGCTCTACTTTTTTTCAAGCTTTGCTTCAAGCATGTCACGATTTTTTAAAGCGGTTTCATCGCCATTTTTTATCGCTTTTCTAAAGTACATAAGGGCTTTTGATTCATCCTCATTAACGCCTTGCCCATGTTCAAACATAAATCCAAGGGCAGACTGTGCATGGGCATTTTCTTGCTCTGCAGCTAGCAAGAGCCAATGCATGGCTTGTGGGTAGTCTCTGTCTCTGCCCATTCCATTTTGAAGCATAAAACCCACTTTGTACTGCCCCTCTGCATTACCGTGGACCGCCGCCATTTTGTAATAGCGCATGGCCTGAACATGGCTTTGCTCTACGCCTTCACCACTTTGATACATCACCCCAATGCTGATTTGAGCAGCGGTATGGCCTTTTTCTGATGCTAAGCCATACCAACGTATAGCTTCTGACAAGTCCTTTTTTATGGTGTTTCCTTTGCTATAAATTACCCCCAGTCGGAAATAAGCCTCTTTATGTTTGTGTTGAGCAGCTAATTTGTACCAACGGACCGCTTCTACATCATCTTGTTCAACACCATGGCTGTTTTCGTACATACCGCCTAACCCATACATGGCGTCTGCATTGTCTTTTTTAGCTGCTAATTTGTAACAACGCATTGCTTCCTTGAAGTCTTCCTTTGTTCCTTTGCCGCGTTCAAACATGACACCGATCATGTATTGGGCTTGACTATGTTCTTTGGCAGCAGCTAACTGAAAGTAGCTCAATGCCTCTTTATCGTTTTGTGCCGTACCTTGCCCATTTAAAGACATATCACCTAAGAAGAATTCAGACTCAGTATGTTCCTTTGTCGCGGCTAACTTGAAAAACTTAAATGCTTCAGCAAAGTTTTGCTTAACTGCTTCCCCTTTGTAGTGAATAACAGCCGCTAGAAATTGCTTTTCTGAATCACCTTTGATTGCGGCTTCTTCGCATTTCTTCACCTCCATGGCAATTGCCGCAGTAATTTCAATTTGTTGCTTGAGTAATTCCTCTAGTTTGGTCATAACTTAATCCGTTCTTTAATTAATTTATGAAAAAGTAAATTTATCAATCATTATGGACTAAATAGCACAAATTTTCAGGTCAAAATTGCAGCTTCAAAAAAGGACTGTGATGAAGCAACTTACTTTTTATTTCGACTTTATCAGTCCTTATGCCTACTTGGCTTTTCATCAATTACCCCAAGTATTGCAGGGCTTGAGTTACCAGGTTCGCTACCAACCTGTTTTGTTTGGCGGTTTGCTGCAACACCATGGGCAACTCGGACCGGTAGAGGTCATTGGTAAGCGCGAGTGGACTTACCGCCAATGCTTGTGGTTAGGACGGCAACTTGGCATAGATTTGCAATTACCTGCCGCCCATCCTTTCAATCCGTTGCCACTGATGCGTCTTGCCATTTCCACAGATGCGCAAGGTTATCCCAATCGAAATGTTTGCGACACCTTATTCAAGTTTGTTTGGGCCAGTGGCAAGAATGTTTCTGACCCTGCACATTTGGCAGAGTTAAGCGCATTGCTCAATCCGGTTCGATCTGCGGATGCTTTGGACGTCAAAGCGCAATTGCGCATGTTCACCGATCAAGCCATCGCTGATGGAGTGTTCGGGGTGCCAGCGATTCAGGCCGACAGCGAGATTTTTTGGGGCTTTGATTCACTTCCTATGCTGCGACAGTATCTTGAAGGCGACACGTGGTTCAAGGACCGCGATTGGACCGAGGCTGGGAAACTTCCCGTAGGTATTGTGCGTAAACGTTAATTTAAGCAAGATGCAAGGACTGCATCACGCACCTGGCCGCAGCCAAGTCCCAGCCTGCCCAACCGCAGCTTTTGAAAAATATGGGGCCATTTGGGGCATATGTACCTGAAACCTCACCTCTTACCAGCGCTTGCAAGCTAGGGAACTTCGTTACATCCAATCCTGCTTGCAACAAGTCACCAGCTTCATGGTCAGCGTCACGGGTATCTACAAATACTCGACCATGTTTGGCCATATAGGCACACACATCAGGCGCCCACTCAAC
>CAMDIP010000214.1 GCA_945899335.1 Bordetella parapertussis | reverse complement strand
GCCAGACTGGTCCCTTTGTCAGATGGAGAATTTCATCTCGACGACTATGTCAACTACATACAAGAATTTATTCGGCATGTACAAGCTACACACGGTCATTGCCATGTCATGAGTGTTTGCCAGCCCACTGTGCCAGTATTGGCTGCGGTGTCTTTGATGGCCAGTCGTGGAGAACATTTGCCTTTGAGCATGACCATGATGGGCGGTCCTATCGACGCGACCAAGTCCCCTACCGCAGTCAATAACTTGGCAATGAACAAAAGTTTCAGTTGGTTTGAAAATAATGTGATTTACCGAGTGCCAACCAATTTTCCTGGCGCAGGTCGCCGTGTCTACCCTGGTTTTTTGCAACATACAGGTTTTGTCGCCATGAACCCGGATAGGCACCTTAAAAGCCATTACGACTACTTCAAAGATCTGATCAAAGGTGACAACTCGAGTGCAGATTCACACCGTCAGTTCTACGATGAATACAACGCTGTGTTGGACATGGACGCGGACTACTACCTTGAAACCATTGCCACAGTTTTTCAAGACTTCAAATTGGTCAAAGGAACCTGGGATGTGGTTTCCGAGAGCGGAGACATTGAAAGAGTTCGTCCTCAAGACATCAGCAATTGCGGACTCCTGACGGTAGAAGGCGAGCTTGATGATATTTCAGGCTCTGGTCAAACCAAAGCAGCCCTAAAACTCTGCTCGGGTATTTCCACTTCAACTAAATCGCACTATGAAGTCAAAGGTGCGGGGCATTACGGCATTTTCAGCGGAAGACGCTGGAGAGACATGGTCTACCCACAGGTGCACGCATTTATTTTGGCGCACCATACCAGCGCCAAAACAAGCAAAGCTAAGCGTCGGGTATCCGCCTCGGCACGGTGAGCCTAAGCCTTCGCATCTTGTCTGTATTGCCGCAAACGCAATGTACGCGTTGCGGCTATCCAGATTGCGAGGCTTATGCCAATGCCATTGAAAGCCAAGAAGCGGGCATCAACCAATGCCCCCCAGGCGGCGAAGAGGGCATACATCGTCTAAGCGTCCTCACAGGACTACCCGCATTGCCCTTGAACCCTGAGAATGGCTCTGAAGGGCCTAGACACATCGCTTGGATAGATGAGCAATGGTGCATCGGTTGCACGTTGTGCATCACCGCCTGCCCCACAGATGCGATCTTGGGTGCCAGCAAGCAAATGCACACTGTTATTGAGGATGCATGTACAGGTTGCGAGCTTTGTCTACCTGTCTGTCCTGTTGATTGCATTCATCTTGAAAATGTGACGCTTGGAAACAGCGGTTGGAATGCATGGACACAAGAGAAAGCGAACCAAGCCAAAAAACGCTATGAGCTAAAGAAGCTACGTCTGTCCAAAGAACAAGGCGAAACCCATCAGGATAAAGACATCGCTGGGCTCAAGCAGTCAGCAGTTCAAGCAGCGCTTGAAAGAGCCAAAACGCAGAAATGAAGTTGACGTCTTAAAGTGCCTGCTCGGCCAATGCGCTGAACGCCTTGATCACCTCAGTGGGGGCTTGCACCAACTCTATCAAGACACCTTCACCACTCAAGGGAAACTCATCATTTCCTTTGGGATGCACAAAGCAAATATCAAAACCAGCCGCACCCTTGCGGATACCCCCCGGTGCAAATCGCAAACCTTGCGATGTCAGCCAATTGACGGCTGCAGGCAAATCGTCAATCCACAAACCTACATGGTTCAAAGGGGTGGTATGAACCGCAGGTTTTTTATCGATATCCAAGGGTTGCATCAAATCAACTTCAACCTTCAAAGGGCCTTGACCTATGGAGCAGATATCTTCATCGACATTTTCCCGCTCGGATTGAAAATGGCCCGACACACTAAGACCAAAGAGATCAACCCATAAATGCCGCAGGGTGGACTTATCGGTCGCACCTATTGCAATTTGTTGCAAACCTAAAACTTTAAAAGGACGGATCACACAAACTCCACAATCACTTGGTCTACGCTCAAAGAGTCGCCCTTGGTGGCTTGGACTGATTTAACAACCCCGTCTTGGGCGGCAAATAAAACATTCTCCATCTTCATCGCCTCAATGACGGCGACCCGTTCACCCGCTTGAACCTTTTGACCTTGGTTAACGCAAACTTCAACCAAAAGTCCTGGCATGGGTGACAACACAAATCGCGACATATCTGCTGGCGGTTTGTAGGGCATCAGTCTGTAAAGGTCAGCCATTGGCGGCGATATGACCAAGGCTTCAACACGCAGGCCATGGTGTTGGATTTGCAAAACCAAAGGGTTTTTGACAGATCCTCTTTCAACTTGCGCGACAAAAGCTTGGCCATTCACAGTGCCCTCGATAGCAATGTCATTCAATCGAGAATGGCTTTCAATAGCATAGTTTTTATCGTTCACTTTGATGACAGCAGTGCCCCTGCCACCTACGTCATCAACCTCAACCTGGGTGTAGCCATGATGTCCCTTGGGGTCCAAGGTGATGACGGTGTAAGTTTGCCCCACCTTGACATCGTAGCCAGGCAGTTGGCCACTCAAAGAGGCAGCCCGCTCTCTGGATTTTCGCCTTACAAATGCGGCAAGGGCGATGAGAAAATCAGGGTCTGTGTGCGAAACGCTTTCAGCGGTGAAGCCTTTGGAAAAATGTTCTGCAATAAATCCCGTATTGAACTGGCCCGCAACGAAGTCTGGGTGAGCAAGCAAGGCGGACTGAAAGGGGATGTTCGAATTTATTCCTCGAATCACAAAACCATTGAGCGCATCCCGCATCTTGGCAATCGCGTCATTGCGATCGCGGCCATGCACAATCAATTTTGCAATCATCGAATCGTAGTGAATGGGAATTTCACCCCCCTCTTGAACGCCGGTGTCTACCCTCACCCCAAACAAGTGCTCTGTATCTGATTGAAACATTGAAGTGGGCGGAGGTTTAAATCGAATCAATCGACCCGTAGAAGGTAAGAAGTTCCTGAATGGATCTTCTGCATTGATTCGACACTCGATGGCCCAACCATCTCGGCGAACATCAGATTGCGCAAATGGAATTTTTTCTCCAGCAGCGACTCGGATCATCCACTCCACCAAATCTAAGCCAGTAATGCACTCTGTCACAGGATGTTCGACCTGCAGGCGCGTATTCATCTCTAGAAAATAAAAACTCTGATCTTTACCAACAACAAATTCAACAGTTCCAGCGCTTTGGTATTTAACCGCCTTGGCAAGTGCAACCGCTTGTTCCCCCATCGCTTGCCGAGTCTCGTCGCTGATAAAAGGCGAAGGCGCCTCTTCAATCACCTTTTGATGTCGGCGTTGAATAGAACACTCTCGCTCATTTAAAAATAAAACATTTCCAAATGCATCACCCAGCAATTGAATTTCAATATGCCTAGGTTCTTCTACAAATTTTTCAATGAAAACTCGGTCATCGCCAAAACTGTTTCTCGCCTCGTTGCGGCAAGAAGTAAATCCCTCATGAGCCTCTTTGTCGTTGAAGGCCACCCGTAGTCCTTTGCCCCCGCCGCCTGCACTGGCTTTGATCATGACGGGGTAGCCAATACTTTTAGCGATTTCAACGGCTTTTTCGGAGCTCTCTATGGCTTCATTGACGCCTGGAATGGTATTGACATTCGCAAGTGCAGCCAATTTTTTGGAAGCAATTTTGTCACCCATCGCCGCAATCGCCTCATGTTTGGGGCCAATGAAGACGATCGAATTTTCTTCACAACGACGAGCAAACTCTTCATTCTCACTAAGAAATCCATAGCCTGGGTGAATGGCTTGAGCGCCTGTCTTTTTAGCGGCAGAAATAATCACGTCGCCCAAGAGATAGCTTTCGCGGCTAGCAGCTGGGCCAATGCAAACTGACTCATCCGCCAAAGCAACATGACGGGCATTTTTATCCGCTTCAGAATAAACAGCGACCGTAGATATACCCATGCGCTTTGCAGTTGCAATCACACGACAGGCAATTTCGCCTCTGTTTGCAATCAAAATTTTGGTGAACATTGCTTTTCCTAGACCTTTAAAGTGGAATGTTGCCGTGCTTGCGCCACGGGTTCTCAATTTTTTTATCTTTCAACATCACCAAAGAACGGCAAACCCTCTTGCGGGTCTCACTGGGCAGAATAACGTCATCAATAAATCCTCTAGCACCGGCAACGAACGGGTTGGCAAACCTGGCCTTATATTCCGCCTCTTTAGAAGCCAACTTCTCAGGGTCACCTTTGTCTTCACGGAAAATAATTTCCACAGCTCCTTTGGCACCCATGACAGCAATTTCAGCATGGGGCCAGGCGAAATTAACGTCACCTCTTAAGTGCTTTGAAGCCATCACATCGTAGGCACCGCCATAGGCTTTGCGAGTGATGACAGTAATCTTTGGCACCGTGCATTCTGCATACGCATACAAAAGCTTTGCCCCATGCTTGATGATGCCGCCATATTCTTGAGAGGTGCCGGGCATGAAGCCGGGGACATCGACAAAAGTAATGACTGGAATATTGAAAGCATCGCAAAAGCGGACAAATCTTGCGGCTTTGATACTGCTTTTGAT
>CAMDIP010000213.1 GCA_945899335.1 Bordetella parapertussis | reverse complement strand
TACAAAAGCTTTGCCCCATGCTTGATGATGCCGCCATATTCTTGAGAGGTGCCGGGCATGAAGCCGGGGACATCGACAAAAGTAATGACTGGAATATTGAAAGCATCGCAAAAGCGGACAAATCTTGCGGCTTTGATACTGCTTTTGATATCCAAGCATCCAGCCAAAACCAGAGGTTGATTGGCCACAATACCCACGGTTTGCCCCGCCATTCTTGCAAAACCAATCAAGATATTTTTTGCATAGTCGGGTTGTAATTCAAAGAAGTCCCCGTCATCTACTGTTTTGAGAATGAGTTCCTTCATGTCATAAGGCATGTTGGGGTTATCGGGAACCAAGCTGTCTAAGCTTTTGTCTATCCGCTCTGCAGGATCCCCACTTGGGCGAACAGGCGGTTTTTCTCGGTTATTCAAGGGTAGGTAGTTGTACAAGCGCCTAAGCATCAAAAGAGCTTCTACATCGTTATTGAAAGCCATATCAGCCACGCCACTTATGGTCGTGTGCGTTGTAGCGCCACCCAAATCTTCTGCACTGACTTCTTCATGCGTGACGGTTTTCACCACTTCAGGGCCAGTGACGAACATATAGGAGCTGTCCTTGACCATAAAGATGAAGTCGGTCAGCGCTGGGGAATAGACTGCACCACCGGCTGAGGGGCCCATGATCATGCTGATTTGTGGAACCACACCACTGGCCATGACGTTACGCTGGAACACCTCTGCGTAGCCACCTAAAGAGGCAACACCTTCTTGAATACGGGCACCCCCTGAATCATTCAAGCCAATAACGGGTGCGCCCACCTTCAATGCTTGGTCCATGATCTTGCATATCTTTTCAGCATGTGACTCTGACAAAGCACCGCCGTAAACGGTGAAATCTTGACTGAACACAAAAACAAGTCGACCATTGATCATGCCGTAGCCAGTCACAACACCATCACCAGGGATTTTGTTGGCTTCCATACCAAAATCCACACAACGATGCTCGACAAACATATCCCACTCTTCAAACGTTCCTTCGTCTAGCAAAATCTCTAAGCGCTCACGGGCGGTCAATTTTCCTTTGGCATGTTGCGCCGCAATTCTTTTCTCACCACCACCCAGTCTGGCAGCGGCTCGTTTTTCTTCAAGTTGATGAATAATGTCTTGCATGAATCTACCTTTGAAATTTGTGTATTCTGGAAGCAGCTTAAGGGTCTTACAAGGCCAGTAACTGACGAGCGGCTGTAGAGGCAGCGATACGCCCATGTAGCACGTCTTGTTCTAACGAGGGCAAATGAGAGGCCACTTTCGGGTTTTGAATAAAAGCCATTTTCAGCCCAGTTTGAATCAATTCTTGCAGCCACATCAGAGACTGCGACTGTCTGCGGTTTTGCCATTCGCCACTTTCCTTTTGGCGTTGTTTGAAGTCAGAGACGACAGACCAAAATTCAGACACACCAGAACCTGACAAAGCCGACAACCTAAGCGCTTTGGGATGCCACTTGTTGGCAGTTGTCATGGCTTTTGCGTGTCCCGCCAGCAAATGAAAAGCACTCTCAATGAAGGCTTGGGCTTGTGCGGCGGCACTTTCATCTAGGTCAGATTTGTTGATCAGAACCACATCGGCAATTTCCATGATCCCTTTTTTAATGGCCTGTAGGTCATCGCCAGCATTAGGGAGTTGCATTACAACAAACATATCCGTCATACCCGCTACTGTTGTTTCACTCTGTCCAACGCCCATGGTCTCCACAATGACGATGTCGTAGCCAGCGGCTTCACACAAAAGAATGCACTCTCGGGTCTTTTCAGCAACCCCGCCTAAAGTTCCACTGCTTGGACTGGGCCTAATGTATGCCGCAGGGTTGTTGGATAACAATTCCATCCGAGTTTTGTCCCCCAAGATTGAACCACCAGACAGACTTGACGAAGGATCGACTGCCAAAACAGCCACCTTGTGGCCCTGCGTGATTAACCATAAGCCTAGATTTTCAATGAGTGTGGATTTGCCTACGCCAGGTACGCCACTCAATCCAATTCTCATCGATTTTCCCGTGTGCGGTAGCAACTGGGTCAATAGCTGATCGGCTTGCTGACGGTGATCTTGTCGTGTGGACTCCATCAATGTGATAGCTTTTGCTAACGCACGTCTTTTAGGCAGAGCTTCACCATGCGTTAAATCATGTAGAGTCTGAGCGAAATCATTCATGGGAACTCAAAATTATTTTTGAGCTTGCACAGCTTGCTCGATGTGCATCAATACATCACGCGCACTGACTGGGATAGGGGTGCCTGGTCCGTAAATACCTTTAACACCTGAAGCGTAAAGAAATTCGTAATCTTGTTTGGGAATGACGCCGCCTACGAACACAATGATGTCTTGCGCTCCTTGTTTTTTCAATTCCTCAATGATGGCGGGAACCAAGGTTTTATGTCCTGCCGCCAGTGTAGAAATACCCACGGCGTGTACATCATTCTCAATCGCCTGTCGAGCGCATTCCTCGGGGGTTTGAAACAGCGGACCAATATCAACATCAAAACCCAAATCGGCAAACGCGGTTGACACCACTTTAGCGCCACGGTCGTGCCCATCTTGACCCAGTTTAGAGATCATTACACGCGGTCTTCTGCCTTGCTTGTTTGCAAACATGGCAATATCGTCTTTGAGTTGATTCCAATATTCCATGGTGTCCCCCTCATGGCCGCTGTCATAAGCTGCAGCATAAATGCCGCTTACCTTTTGCGTATCTGCTCTGTGGCGACCGAATATCTTTTCAAGCGCCTCACTCACCTCGCCCACCGTTGCTCGCAATCGCATTGCCTGTATCGACAGTTCCAACAGGTTCCCTTCGCCATTTTGAGCAGCTTCGGTGAGGGCAGCCAAGGCTTGGGCCACAGCTTTTGAATCCCTGTTGGCCTTGACGGTTTTGAGCCGATCAATTTGACTCAATCGAACTTTCACGTTGTCGATATCTCTGACTTCAACGGAATCTTCTTGAGCGAGTTTGTATTTATTGACGCCCACAATCACGTCTTGTCCAGAGTCAATACGGGCTTGCTTGTCAGCCGCTGCAGCTTCAATTTTCAATTTTGCCCAGCCCGAACCAACCGCCTTGGTCATGCCACCCATGGCATTGACTTCTTCAATAATTTTCCATGCTTCGTCGGCCATTTCTTGCGTGACTTTTTCCATCATAAAGCTGCCAGCCCATGGATCAATCACGCTGGTGATATGGGTCTCTTCTTGAATGATCAATTGGGTATTTCGAGCAATACGAGAAGAGAACTCGGTAGGTAAAGCAATCGCTTCGTCAAAACTGTTGGTATGCAAACTTTGGGTACCGCCAAAAACTGCGGCCATGGCTTCGATGGTGGTTCTGACAATGTTGTTGTAGGGATCTTGCTCAGTTAAGCTCCAGCCAGAGGTTTGACAGTTGGTCCGCAACATCAAGCTTTTAGGGTTTGTTGCACCAAAGTCTTGCATGATTCGGCACCACAACAACCTTGCTGCTCGCATTTTGGCAATCTCAAGGTAAAAATTCATGCCTATCGCCCAAAAAAACGATAAGCGCGGCGCAAACGAATCAACGGCCAAGCCTTTGGCCAACGCTGTTCGGACATATTCTTGTCCATCCGCCAAAGTTAGGGCGAGTTCTAGCGACTGATTTGCACCAGCTTCCTGCATGTGATAGCCGCTGATGCTGATGGAATTGAATTTCGGCATGTGTTGAGCGGTGTAAGCAATGATGTCACCCACAATTCGCATACTGGGTTCAGGCGGGTAAATATAAGTATTTCGCACCATGAACTCTTTGAGAATATCGTTCTGAATCGTTCCACTCAGATGCGCTTGGCTCACGCCCTGCTCTTCTGCTGCAAC
>CAMDIP010000212.1 GCA_945899335.1 Bordetella parapertussis | reverse complement strand
ATGCCGCCATAGCCCACCAAAATATTCAGTGAACTGGCAAAAATACCGAAGGCAGCCAACCGGATGACGAAATCAAGGGTAACCCGAGACTGGGTTAGCAGGGGCAGCAAAGACAAAACCAACAGTGCAGCTAAGGCCCAGCCAATGTCATGACGCAAGGTGCTTTGCAATTTCATGCGCGGGACTCCTTGCCGAGCAAACCATTGGGCCGCAAAATCAAAATAAGCACCATCGCTAAAAACATCAAACCCTCTACAAACAGCGGAAAGCCTATGGTGCCAAATGAACGTATGAGCCCTATCAACAAAGCGCCTACCAAAGCCCCACTGACTGAGCCCATGCCGCCAATGACTGTGACGATGAACGACTCAATCAGGATGGAGAAACCCATGCCGGGAGACATTGAGCGCACTGGCGCAGCCAGACCGCCTGCCAAACCGGCAAGCACCCCACCAAAAGCAAATACAGCGGCGTAAATGAGGCTGGTGTTAATCCCCAGTGCAGAGGTCATGGTTGGATTTTGAGCAGCCGCACGAATAATCTTGCCCATGCGAGAGAAGGTCAAAATTCCCCAGAGCGCTAGAGCAATCAACATGGCGGCGGCAATAAGGTAGACATAAAACACGGGTACCACGCCACCGGCAATGAAAAAAGGTGGCGCTTGGAACGACTCTGGCATTCCCATTGACAAAAACTCAGCACCCCACACAATTTTGACGACATCGTCCATGATCAGCACAACCGCATAGCAAACCAAAAGCTGCATCAGTACATCAGCCTTGTAGACACGCCGCATGAGAAATCGCTCAAACAGGAAACCAAACAAACCGACGCCAATGCCAGCCGCTAGTACGGCCATTGCAAAATTGCCAGTCAGTCTGTAAGCAGTCAGGGCAAGGTAGGCGCCCAACATGTAAAAAGTACCATGCGCAAAATTGACCACCCCCAGCACGCCAAAAATAAGGGTCAATCCTGCTGCGACCAAAAAAAGAAGAGAGCCAACGATCAGGCCGGTACCCATTTGGGTAACGATGCAAGATGCAGAGGAAAAGCACTCAAAGAGGGCTTGGGGATTCAATCAACACTCCTTGAGGAATACATAGAAAAAAACATCAGGCAAAGCCTTTGCGCTTTTTCCACTCCGCTTCCAACTCGGTAATTTGTTTCCAACTGCCAGGAACTGGGCTTTTCATAAACGGCTCTTTGCCCGACAACTCACCCCAAGCCAGCGCATAGTCCACCAAGGTATGGTCATCTGCTCGCAAGGTCAATTTGCCATTTGCACCAAAGGGAGAGTCAATGCTGAGACCTTCTAAGGCCTGCGCAATTTTTTTGCCATCTGTGCTTTTGGCCTTTTTGATGGCTGCGGTCAAAAATTGAACAGCCGCTGCGTTTTGCCATGCCCAATTCAAGGGCAAGTCCTTGAACTTGCCTTGGTAGCTACTGGACCAGTTTGTATTGGCAGGGGTATTGGGGAAACTTTGCAAATAGCGGTTGCCCGAGTGAAGTCCGAGCGGGACATTTTTGACATTGGTCAGCACCGCATAGTCGGCAGCATTGACAGAGAAGAATTGTTTTCCACTGAAAAGCGCATAGATGTTTGACTGATCGATGAAGGAAGTTAAATCTCCACCCCAAAGACAAGAGTAAATTGCCTGCGGGTTGACCTGTAGCAAGCGCGTGATGACTTCGCTGTAATCGGCTTGGAAAAGCTTGGGCCAAGCTTCACCCACAAGCTCAACGTCTTTATTGAAAAACTTCAGGTACTCAGCAAATTCCGCAGTGGTGTCGCGTCCGTAGGCGTAATCGGGCGAACACGTCATCCACCGACGCAGATTCTTTTCTTTCGCAACTTTGGCTGCGTATGCGCCTCCAATAATGGCGTCGTGTACACCCTGTCTGGCACAACGAAATGCCATCGGGGTGCGTAATTTGGGGTCAGCTGTCAGCGAAGAGGTCTCTGAGCATGTGTGGATGACCAGCACACCCAAGTCGCGTGCTACCTCGTGAACAGCAAAGGCACCAGAAGAAGCCTCGGCATCAATCAAAATTTCACAGCCATCGGAAGTCACGAGTTCACGCGCTACCCGAGCGGCCTCCTGCGGCTGGCCCTTGGAATCGCGGATGATCAGTTCAATTTTGCGGCCACCAAAACCGCCACTGGCATTGAATTTTTCAACTTCCATATTGGCAGCATTGCCAGAGGACTGGCCCAGCATCGCCACCCTGCCAGACAAAATGGTCGGCATCCCAACGCGAATGGGTTTGTTCTGCGCCAAGGATATGGCGGGAAAACCAAGGCTGCTGACACCCGCGATGGAAGCTGCGCTTTGAATTAAAAGGCGACGCTTGGGGGACGCCAAAACTTTAGTGTCTTTTGAATTCATGCTCTTGTCTCCATGTTTTAAATTGATTTTTTTTAGTATAGGGCAACACTCATGGTGGAATACGTGCTAATAACCCGAGGAAAAAACAAATCCTAAATGGCATTAGCATCAGGGTTTTAGCAACATTTGCAGTGAGGTTAATACATCTATGTATCAAATATTACTTTGGATTGGACTGCTTTTCCACACCGCCTTGTTCGCTCAAACCAGCAGAGAATGCGAGTTAATGCAACAAAGGATTTCAGGAACGGGAAATGTCAACACTGTGTGTTCTGCCCTTTACCAAGAATGTTCAAAGGAATCAGTCAAAAAAACAGACCCAAAGGAGGCTCAAAACCAATGCAGCAAAAACCTTGGTAGCTGTCAAATGGCTGGGCAGCTGAGTGGAGAAGACTTACAACTTGTTATCGATGAATACAAAACCGCTTGTAAAAAATAACGCGGTTATATGTAAACGATTGCATTTCTAGGCGCCTAACTAAGCCCAATCATCGTCAACAAGGTCTTGAATACCTTCAAACAAAATTGATCCCGCTACCACGCCGACAGCCGTGCCAGTAACTGCGCCCAACAAGGCAGAACCCCATAGGCTAGGTGCTGCTACCGCAGGCTGAAGTGGACTGTGATTTAAAGCCTCACTCTGGCTTGCAGTTGTGTTGGATGCAGTGCCAAGAGAATCAAACTTCGCTTGTAGCTCGGTATTTTTTGCTATGGCAACCTGTAAAGCCAATTCGCTGGCCATTGCCCTTTGCACCAACAAATAAAGCGCATCTGATTGTTGAGAACAAGCTTGTTTGATCAGGGTTTCTGCGGCGATATCTTTGGCGGTCGATCTTGACAGAAGCAATTGCCGCAGAAAATTTTGTAATTGATCGCGTTCTTCTAATGTCATGACAGTCCTTTCATTAAGGGCAGCACCTCAATAATTTAAGTAAAGCATACACTCAAGATTAAGCATTTGGCTAAAGAAGAAGACAAATGTCTATCAATTTAATTTTTTTGGGAGTAATTCATATGAGCACCCTTACCTTACCCACAAATATTGAAAGCAATCCCAAAGTCAAAGCTGTTTTTGATGACATCAGGCAAACCCGTCAAAGTGATTTCATCAATAACATGTGGCACTATTTGGCGTTTGACCCTGATTTACTAGAA
>CAMDIP010000211.1 GCA_945899335.1 Bordetella parapertussis | reverse complement strand
GAGCAAATTCTGAATGTGCACATGCGCAAGATTCCTGTGGGGCAAGATGTTTCTCCCAGCGTCATTGCACGTGGTACCCCAGGCATGAGTGGTGCGGATTTAGCCAACCTGACCAACGAGGCTGCTTTGATGGCAGCTCGTCGCAATGCGCGTGTGGTCGAAATGCAAGATTTCGAAAAAGCCAAAGACAAAATCTTGATGGGCCCAGAGCGCAGAAGCATGGTCATGCCTGAAGAAGAGCGCCGTAATACTGCCTACCATGAGTCGGGACATGCTTTGATTGGCAAACTTTTGCCCAAATGCGATCCGGTCCACAAAGTCACTGTCATTCCCCGTGGAAGAGCCCTTGGTGTGACCATGAGCCTTCCCGAGGCAGATCGCTACAGCTATGACCGCACCTTTATGTTGAGTCAAATCAGCATGTTGTTTGGTGGCCGTATTGCTGAAGAAGTCTTCATGAACCAAATGACCACAGGGGCCTCCAATGACTTCGAGCGAGCGACCCAAATTGCCCGCGACATGGTCATGCGTTACGGCATGACTGAGGCATTAGGCCCTATGGTTTACGCTGAAAACGAAGGCGAAGTATTTTTAGGTCGGTCAGTTACGAAAACGACCAATATGAGCGAGTCCACCATGCAAAAGGTAGATGCAGAAGTTCGCCGCATCATTGATGAACAATACTCACTTGCGCGTCGTTTGATTGAAGATAACGCAGACAAGATGCACGCCATGGCCAAGGCCTTGCTTGAATGGGAAACCATTGACAGTGATCAGCTTGACGACATCATGGCTGGCCGTCCTCCACGCCCACCCAAGGACTGGACACCCCGCACGCCATCTTCTGGAGATGGAAGTGGTGGAACACCTGCCGTTCAACCCAACCCGGCGCCTACAGCTGCCTAATGGCCGTGAGTGAACCGAAAATTAACATGGGGCTTCGGCCCCATGTTGCTTTGTGGAGAACGACACGATTTGAGTTGGATGTGACGCATCCTCTTGTGATGGGCATTGTCAATGTCACGCCCGACTCTTTTTCAGATGGAGGGCACTATGCAAATAGCGGTGCAGCAATTTCGCATGCGGAAAAACTGGTCGAAGAGGGTGCCCATATTTTGGATATCGGTGGCGAGTCCACTCGACCAGGTGCAAAATCTCTGAATTCTGATGAAGAGTGGCAACGTCTTGAGCCCGTTTTGAAGCAGGTGATTAAATGGGATATACCTGTATCGGTAGATACCTACCATCCTCAAACCATGCAAAAGGCTTTGGATTTAGGGGTGGATATCGTTAATGATGTTTGGGCTTTTCGCCAACTAGGCGCATTGGATGCTGTGGCTTCAAGCCGATGCGGACTTTGCATGATGCATATGCACGGCCAACCTGCAACCATGCAATTACATCCAATGACCGGAAATGTCATGGATGATTTGCATGTTTTTTTCCAAAGGCAACTGGCCTTGATGGATGAAGCTGGCATTGAGCGAAGCCGCGTTGTACTTGACCCTGGTATTGGGTTTGGTAAATCTGTTGATCAGAATTTTGAAATTTTGCGTCAGCAGTCTCAATTGCTTCATTTAGGAAGACCCATCATGGTGGGATGGTCAAATAAATCTTCCTTAGGTGCCGTCAGTGGCTTAGGTGTAGACCAAAGATTGGTACCAAGCGTGGTGGCAGCTGTACTCGCGGTAGAGCGCGGAGCAAGAATTTTGAGAGTTCATGCAGTAGCTGAGACAGTTGCAGCTTTATCTGTCTGGAAGGCAGATGCAGGCATTTGCGACAATATTGATTAACTTAAAAACTTATTTCCCTATGAAAAGACTCTACTTCGGTACCGATGGCATACGTGGAACAGTAGGTCAATTTCCAATTACGCCGGACTTTATGCTTCGCTTGGCTCATGCTGTAGGTCAAGTTTTGAAGCGAAACGATCCTCGTCCAAAAGTTTTAATTGGAAAGGACACCAGGATATCTGGCTATATGCTGGAGTCAGCGCTCGAGGCAGGCTTTAACTCGGCAGGCGTTGATGTCGTTTTACTCGGACCCATTCCGACCCCTGCCGTTGCTTACCTTACACGGGCCCTCAGAGCGTCTTTAGGCGTGGTCATCAGCGCTTCCCATAACCCTTTTGCTGACAACGGAGTAAAGTTTTTTTCTGCTGCAGGTGCTAAGTTGGATGATATTTGGGAGTTGGCTGTAGAGGACGCTTTATCGCAAGAGCCTCAATGGGTGGAATCCATTCATTTAGGGAAGACAAAGCGACTCGATGACGCCGCAGGACGCTATATAGAATTTTGCAAAAGTACCTTTGATAACCAATTAATACTGAAGGGCAAAAAAATTGTTGTGGATGCTGCCCATGGCGCGGCCTACTTGGTAGCACCCAAAATTTTTGCGGAATTAGGTGCTGAAGTCATAACGCTTGGCTGCGCGCCCAATGGGGTCAATATCAATCACGAAGTGGGTGCTACCCATCCAGAAGCATTAGTGCAAGCCGTCATTTCCCATCACGCAGACTTTGGCATTGCGCTTGATGGCGACGCTGATAGGTTGCAATGGGTGGACGACAAAGGTCGTCTTTATAACGGCGACCAACTCTTGTATGTGCTAGTTTTGGATCGGATCACCCAAGGCGAAAAAGTGCCAGGTGTTGTCGGTACTTTAATGACGAATCAAGCCGTTGAAGAAGGTCTGCGAAAGTTAAATGTCAATCTCTCCCGCTCTAAGGTTGGCGACAGATATGTTTTAGAAGAACTCACTGCCCAAAGATGGGTATTGGGGGGAGAGGGCTCCGGCCATTTGCTGATGTTGGACAAGCACTCGACGGGAGATGGTTTGATCAGCGCCTTGCAGGTATTACAGGCATGTTTGAGGATGAAATCAACACTTGATGAATTGTTGCAAGCTGTCCCTTTGTTCCCGCAGTGTTTATTAAATATTTCAATCCCTTCTGATCTCGATTGGCGCACCCATCCAGAGTTTCAGTCCAGGATAGTCAGTGTTGAAAAAGAGTTAGGACCCAATGGCCGAGTATTGATTCGTGAAAGCGGAACAGAGCCTCTTTTGCGCATCATGGTTGAAGCGCGAGAAGAAGAGCTTTCAGTCAAATACGCTTCGTACTTGGCGCAGTCTTTGTCACAATTTTGATACTATTGAAATATCTAATGATGCCTATTTGATGTATTGATGCCAACCCTGATTTAAAGGATCTATGAAAGATTTTATTGATCGTGATGCAAGCACTCTGCAATTTAATCTTAGGGTGTTGGACTGGGCAAAGCGAAAAAATGTTCCGCTGTTAGAAAGACTTCGCTATCTATGCATCGTTTCATCCAATCTCGATGAATTTTTTGAAGTCAGAGTTGCGCTTCATCTGCATGGGCTCGATAAAAAGGCTGATAAATCTTCCTTTACAGAAGACACCTACAAACAAATATCCTCTTCCGCACATGAGTTGGTTGATGAGCAATACCGTGTTTTCAACGAAGAGTTGATACCTGCATTTGAAGAATTTGGCATACACCTTATTACCCATAGCGAAAGAAACATTGCCCAAAGAAAATGGGTAAAGGAATACTTTGATCGTGAGGTCAAACCGCTTTTAACCCCCATTGGTTTGGACCCTGCGCATCCCTTTCCCATGGTTGCCAACAAATCCCTCAACTTTATTGTGAGACTCTCAGGCAAAGATGCGTTTGGGCGGGAAAACGAAATCGCCATTGTGAAGGTTCCTAGATCTCTACCTAGGGTCATCAAGTTGCCTGCCAGATTGAATTGCTCATCCACTACCCTGTTGGTAACGCTTTCCAGTGTGATTCGTTCTCACTTAACCGATTTATTCCCTGATCGAGTGGTGGGACACTTTTCACAATTTCGTGTCACACGTGACTCAGACCTTTTGGTCGATGAGGAAGATGTCACCAATTTGCGCACGGCGCTTCGACATGGCTTAGAGCACCGACAGTTTGGCCTGGCAGTGCGCCTTGAAGTGTCTTCCGGATGCTCAGATCATCTGGCTGATTTCTTGATGCATCAATTTAAGCTCCCCAAAAATGCGCTTTATCGCGTTCATGGCCCCGTCAATCTTGTGCGTTTGAGTCAAATCATTGACTTGGTTGACAAGTCTGATTTGCTTTTTCAGCCGCATCAGGGTTCATACCCCCATCAACTGAACAAAGAAGAATCTATTTTTGCCAGACTTCAGATCGAGGATGTACTGATTCATCAGCCATTTGAAAGCTTTTCAGGTGTCTTAGATTTTTTGCGTCAAGCAGTAAACGACCCTAAGGTATTGGCGATCAAGCAAACCATCTACCGAACGGGTATTGATTCAGAGTTGATGGACCTGCTGCGTGAGGCTGTTCTCAGAGGCAAAGAAGTGACTGCGGTTGTGGAGATCAAGGCTCGCTTTGATGAAGAGGCAAATATCAATTGGGCTGAAAGACTGGAGTCAATTGGCGCGCAGGTGGTCTATGGCGTGGTCGGTCTCAAAACCCACGCAAAAATGCTTTTGATTACCCGCAAGGAGGGTAACCGCCTTGTTCGCTATGCCCATCTGTCAACCGGAAATTACAACGCTCGAACAGCAAGACTTTATACAGACATCAGTTACTTGACTGCCAACACGCAAATCACCTCTGACATTGAACATGTTTTTTCGCAACTGGCCAGCCAGCGGCGTTTGCCCACGTTGAAGCATCTTTGGGTTGCGCCCTTTAATTTGCAATCTAAATTAAGCGCCACCATTGATCATTTAATCAAGGCTTCAGCAGATGGCATTCCTTGTCGGATCATTTTAAAAATGAACAGCTTGACAGACCAAAGCTTGGCCAAAGATTTGGTTCGAGCAGGTCAAAGTGGTGTGAAAATTGATTTGATCGTACGTGGTGCTTGCATTCTTCCAGCACTTAGACCTGGATTCACCGACAACATACGGGTCAGATCCGTCATTGGTCGATTTTTAGAGCATTCAAGGGTCTTTTATTTCCGATCTGGCGACATCGAGGATTTGTATTTATCAAGTGCTGACTGGATGAATCGAAATATGATGAGGCGTATTGAAATTGCATGGCCCGTTTTGGATGTCAATCTTCGCCAAAGAATCATTGATGAATGCTTGGTTGCTTATTTGCATGATTCAGCAGACGCTTGGTTGCTAAATTCTGATGGGTCGTACCAACGTCAGCCGTTTGCAGAAACTTCCAAAGGTCTCAGTGTTCAAACTGAATTGATGAAAAGATACCGGAAAGCGAGCTAATATGGATTTGATTTTGTGGCGCCATGCTGAAGCCCATGAAGCTGCCCCAGGTGAAGACGATATGAGCAGGAGTTTGACGCCACGCGGGGAGAGGCAAGCGATTCGAATGGCCCAATGGCTTGAGCGACAGTTACCAGAGGGCACACGTATTCTTTGTAGCCCTGCAAAGCGCACTGAGCAAACTGCAATGGCCTTGGGCAGGAAGTACAAGCTGAGTTCTGCGATCACGCCCCAAAGTACAGCTGATATGTTGTTGGCTGCAGTGCAATGGCCGACAAGCAAAAATACTGTTTTGGTTATTGGGCATCAACCTACCTTGGGAGAAGCGATATCCCTTGTGCTGGGATTTCAAAAACCAGAATGCTCAGTAAAAAAAGGATCTGTATGGTGGTTGCGTTCACGCTTGCGGCACGAGGGTGATCAATCTATTTTGGTCACTGTTCAGGCACCCGACATGCTTTAGCGCATAAACAAGCTGGGCGTGCAAAGACATTTTGACTTTTTTAATACCAAAGAGCCAATTTAGAGTGCGGATGGTGGATTCAAGTCAACTATCATATGACGGTCTACTTTTAAACTTTTTTAGGAACATCATGATTCAAACCATCAAATCCATTTCTATTGTTTTTTGCATGAGCTTTTGCCTCTCTGCTTGCTCTACGATGTCTTCGGCCTATGACTCAGTGACTGATACTGTGGGTGGGTGGTTCAAATCTGACGACGCTAAAAAATAAAATCAGAAATGAAAAAAAACCAGCCTTCGGGCTGGTTTTGTGTATTTACGGCGGCTTACTTGGCGGAGAGGGCGGGATTCGAACCCGCGGAGGGCTATTAACCCTCACACGCTTTCCAGGCGTGCGACTTAAACCGCTCATCCACCTCTCCAGTTGTTTCATTGTATCAGTGCGCTCGACAGGTAAACTTCACACTTTGTCCCATTGTGGTTGACCTCGCTCGGAGTAGCTGATGAAATTTCGTTTCCCTATCGTCATCATTGACGAAGACTTTCGTTCTGAAAATACTTCGGGGCTTGGTATTCGAGCGCTGGCCCAAGCTATTGAAAGCGAAGGCTATGAGGTGATGGGTGTCACAAGTTACGGCGATCTCAGTCAGTTTGCACAACAGCAGTCGCGAGCAAGTGCTTTCATTCTTTCTATCGATGATGAAGAATTCACACCAGGTCCCGATTTAGACCCCGCGGTGGTTAATCTTCGAAGTTTCATTGATGAAGTTCGGCGAAAAAATACGGATGTCCCCATTTATGTCTACGGCGAAACAAAGACTTCACGTCATTTGCCCAATGATATTTTGCGAGAGTTGCATGGCTTCATTCATATGTTTGAAGACACCCCTGAGTTCGTAGCAAGACACATCATTCGCGAAGCTAAAAGTTATTTAGAGGGGGTGCAGCCACCTTTTTTCAAAGCTTTGCTGGATTACGCAGAGGATGGTTCTTACTCGTGGCATTGCCCGGGTCATTCAGGCGGAGTCGCTTTTCTTAAAAGTCCTGTGGGTCAGATGTTTCATCAGTTCTTTGGCGAAAACATGCTCAGGGCTGACGTTTGCAATGCTGTTGAGGAGTTAGGGCAACTGCTTGACCATGACGGCGCTATTGGTGAAAGTGAGCGAAACGCGGCGCGAATTTTCAATGCTGACCATTGTTTTTTCGTCACCAATGGCACCAGTACATCCAACAAAATTGTGTGGCATCACACGGTAGCCCCAGGCGATGTGGTGGTAGTGGACAGAAACTGCCATAAATCCGTTTTGCACTCCATCATCATGACCGGAGCTGTTCCTGTTTTTCTAAAACCCACAAGAAACCATTTCGGCATCATCGGCCCTATTCCGCAGAGCGAATTTGAACCTGCTGCGATTGAAGCCAAAATCAAAGCCAATCCTTTGCTCAAAGGTAATGCGAGCAGCACACTCAAGCCCAAAGTATTGACCCTGACCCAATCCACTTATGACGGTGTTTTGTACAACACAGAAACCATCAAGAATATGTTGGATGGCTATATTCCCAATTTGCACTTTGACGAGGCTTGGTTGCCACATGCTGCCTTTCATCCCTTTTATGGCACGTACCATGCCATGGGGAAAAAACGCATCAGACCTAAAGAAGCAATGGTTTACTCCACGCAGTCGGTCCATAAGCTTCTTGCGGGTATCAGTCAAGCAAGTCATGTGTTGGTTCAAGATTCTCAAACACATCACTTAGACAGGCATTTATTCAATGAAGCCTATTTGATGCACACCAGCACCAGTCCACAGTACAGCATCATTGCCAGTTGCGATGTGGCTGCTGCCATGATGGAACCTCCAGGTGGAACTGCTTTGGTGGAGGAAAGCATTGCGGAGGCTCTAGATTTCCGACGCGCCATGCGCAAGGTGGACGCAGAATATGGCAAGGATTGGTGGTTCAAGGTGTGGGGGCCTGAAAACCTTGTGGAAGACGGAATTGGCCGCGCCGATAACTGGATTATCAAAGCAGAGAAAAAGGGCCGTAAAAAGAAAAATGAAGATCCGAATTGGCACGGCTTTGGCGATTTGGCCGATGGTTTTAATATGCTGGACCCCATCAAGGCAACGATTGTCACGCCTGGCTTGAATTTAGATGGGAAGTTTGATAAGGCCGGTATTCCCGCTAGTATCGTGACGAAATTTTTAGCTGAGCATGGTGTGATTGTTGAAAAAACGGGTTTGTACAGTTTTTTCATCATGTTCACCATTGGTATCACCAAGGGCCGCTGGAACTCTTTGCTAACAGCTTTGCAGCAGTTCAAAGACGACTACGACAGAAACCAACCCATGTGGCGCATCTTGCCAGAGTTTTGTCAAAAGTATGCCCGTTATGAAAGGATGGGCCTGCGTGACTTATGCCACCATATTCATTCCTTGTATTCAAAATTTGATATCGCAAAACTCACCACGGAAATGTATTTGAGCGACCTTAAGCCTGCGATGAAGCCCAGCGATGCATATTCGCAAATAGCCCACCGCAATACTGAGAGGGTCCCTATTGACGAGTTGGAAGGCCGCATTACAACCAGTTTGGTCACGCCGTATCCACCTGGTATTCCTCTGCTTATCCCCGGCGAAGTATTCAATAAAAAAATCATCGATTATTTGAAATTTGCACGTGAGTTCAATCTTCAATGTCCAGGTTTTGAAACCGACATTCATGGTTTGGTTGAGGTGAAGGACGATCAGGGCAAGACCCATTATTTTGCAGATTGTGTCAAGAATTGATTTTTAATATGAGCCAAGCAAAATCTTTTTACCCTGAATCATCTTTGCAGCAATGGTCTGACGCCGCTCAAAAGTCTTCCCCGGGTTCAGACCTTTTAGGTCTAAATTGGAATACACCTGACGGTATTTCAATCAAGCCCTTGTACACAGCCAAAGATTTGCAAGGTCTTTTGCATACAGATACTTTGCCTGGTTTTGCGCCTTACCTAAGAGGCCCACAGGCAACCATGTATGCAGTTCGACCGTGGACTATTCGTCAATATGCAGGCTTTTCAACAGCAGAAGACTCTAATGCTTTTTACAGAAAGGCTTTGGCAGGTGGTGGACAGGGCGTATCTGTTGCTTTCGATTTGGCCACACACAGGGGCTATGACTCTGATCACCCAAGGGTGACGGGCGATGTGGGCAAAGCGGGTGTGGCGATTGACTCTGTCGAGGATATGAAGATTTTGTTTGATCAAATTCCTTTAGACAAAGTTTCTGTTTCCATGACCATGAATGGCGCAGTATTACCTGTTCTTGCTGGCTATGTTGTTGCAGCAGAAGAGCAGGGCGTGAGCCAAGCGCATCTGAGTGGAACGATTCAGAACGATATTCTCAAAGAGTTCATGGTGCGAAATACTTATATTTACCCGCCTGAACCCAGTATGCGAATTGTGGGTGACATCATTGCTTACACCGC
>CAMDIP010000210.1 GCA_945899335.1 Bordetella parapertussis | reverse complement strand
GCATTGCGACGAGCTGCCATCAAAGCAGCCTCGTTGGTCAGGTTGGCTAAATCCGCACCACTCATGCCTGGGGTACCACGTGCAATGACGCTGGGAGAAACATCTTGCCCCACAGGAATCTTGCGCATGTGCACATTCAGAATTTGCTCACGGCCGCGAATGTCTGGCAGGGTCACATACACCTGGCGGTCAAAACGACCTGGGCGCAGCAAGGCGGCGTCCAAGATGTCGGGGCGGTTGGTGGCCGCCACCACGATCACACCCAAATTGGTTTCAAAACCGTCCATCTCGACCAGCATCTGGTTCAAGGTTTGCTCGCGCTCGTCATTACCCCCGCCCAAGCCAGCGCCGCGTTGGCGACCGACCGCATCAATTTCATCGATGAAGATGATGCAGGGCGCGTTTTTCTTTGCGTTTTCGAACATGTCGCGCACACGGGCAGCACCCACGCCAACAAACATCTCTACAAAATCAGAACCTGAAATGCTGAAAAAAGGCACTTTGGCTTCGCCGGCAATGCCCTTAGCCAACAAGGTTTTACCCGTTCCCGGGGGGCCCACCAGCAATAAACCACGGGGGATGCGGCCACCGAGTTTTTGGAATTTTTGCGGGTCTTTCAAGAAGTCGACTACCTCTTTGACTTCTTCTTTGGCCTCATCGCAACCGGCCACATCGGCAAAGGTGACGGTGTTGTTGTTCTCATCGAGCATGCGTGCCTTGCTTTTGCCAAAGCTAAAGGCACCGCCTTTGCCGCCGCCTTGCATTTGGCGCATGAAATAGACCCATACCCCGATGAGCAGAAGCATCGGGCCCCAGCTGACCAGCAAGGTCATGAGCAAGGAGCCTTCTTCACGGGGCTTGACATCGAACTTGACGTTGTTGGATATCAGGTCGCCAACCAAGCCGCGATCAAGGTAAGTGGCGTTGGTGCGAACCTTGCGGTCATCGGTAGTCGTCGCAATGATTTCAGTGCCGCCCTGTCCCTCTTGAATGGTTGCCGACTTGATACGCTTGGCTCGAACCTCATCCAAAAAATCCGAATATGCCAAGTAACCGTTACCAGCAGCACCTCGGGTATCAAATTGCTTGAAAACTGTAAAAAGTACCAAGGCAATCACTAACCAAACGGCCACTTTAGAAAACCAGGGGTTGTTCAATGGAGACTCCAGTCAAACCAAAATAAGGGAATACAAATATCTTGTGCTCATTTTAGGCTTTTCAAGCTGAAAAGATACTTTTGTGTGTTTTCTGCCATATTAACGGTGCGGGTTTAGACTTGAATTGTCACTTGAGACCAATTCCAACTATAAAGTTCTCAGAAGAATTGCTTCTACTGGCCTTTGGCTTTATTGGCTTTACGACCAGAAAGGTTTCTTTGAAAAGCTTAACCAACTGGGAATATCCGCTGCCGTGAAAAACTTTAACGACAAGTGCCCCATGTGGGCTGAGGTGGGCAACCGCAAACTCCACGGCCAACTCTACCAAGTGAGTCATTCGGGCAGCATCAGCTGACTCGATGCCGGATAAATTCGGTGCCATGTCAGAAATAACCGTATCAACACTGCGCCCAGCAAGGTAGTCGATGAGTTGGGTTGCAACTTCTGGTTCGCGAAAATCACCCTGAATAAAATGAACGCCCTCTACGCTTGCCATAGGCAATATGTCTAGTGCGATGACGGTTCCATCCAATTCACCAACGGCCGCACCCTGAGGTGCCATGCATCGCCGCGTGTATTGACTCCACGCCCCAGGAGCACTGCCAAGGTCGACAACAACCATGCCAGGGCGAATAAGGTTCAGGGTTTCGTTAATTTCTTTGAGTTTGTAAGCGGCCCTGGCACGATAACCATCTTTTTGAGCAAGCTTGACATAGGGATCATTCACATGGTCGTTCAACCATGATTTATTGACTTTCTTACTTTGCGTTTTGACTTTCAAACAAGCTTCCTAGTGGTGAGAAGATAATACCCGCTATGGCTTCAATAAAACTCACCCCTGTACAAAGAAAAACGCATCGCGCTTTAGCCCATCACCTTGACCCTGTTGTGATGATTGGCAACGATGGCCTCACCTCTGCTGTTGTCAAAGAGACTGACCTGGCCTTGTCGGCTCATGGACTCATCAAAATCAGAGTCCTTGGCGACGATAGGCTGGCGAGAGAAATCATTTTTCAAGCGCTGGCTGATCAACTCCATGCAGCGCCCATTCAACATATTGGAAAGTTATTGGTACTTTGGCGGCCACAGGCTGAAAAAGAAAAACCTGTTAATGAAGAACGGCAGGCAGGACCGAGAGAATTCAAAGTTCTGAAATACAGCAAGCGGGGCGGTCAACGACCCGAAATGAAGAGAGTCACTGTTTTGGGCAACGAAAGACTAACAGCGGGTGGACAAATCAAACGCGCAAAACCCAAAATCAAATCCATCAAAAAAAGCGCACAGAGTTAGCACCTTATCTCAAAGGTAGGAAACTTTGACGATTTCATAGCCCTTGACACCACCTGGGGCTTCTACTTTGGCAATATCGCCCTCCTCTTTCCCTATGAGAGCTCTTGCAATGGGACTACTGATATTGATAAGGCCAAGCTTTAAATCTGCCTCATCCTCTCCCACGATTTGGTAAGTGACCACGTCGCCAGATGTTTCTTCTTCAAGTTCAACAGTTGCCCCAAAGACAACGCGACCACCAGCATCAACCTCAGAAGGATCGATGATCTGGGCTACCGAGAGTTTGCTCTCAATCTCTTGAATCCGACCTTCAATAAAACCTTGCCTGTCTTTGGCTGCATCATATTCAGCGTTTTCACTCAAATCACCTTGGGCTCTGGCCTCAGCAATGGCATTGATCACCCACGGACGATCGACTGTTTTGAGGCTGTGCAACTCCTGTTTGAGCTTTTCTGCACCGCGTTTAGTGATAGGTATCGTTGCCATGGCGTATCCAAATAAAAATCACGCCACCAATTGGGCGTGCAATTCCTGAAGAGAGTAGACATCTAAATTATCGAGGTATTTCATTCCCTCAACAGCCGCTTGTGCACCAGCGATCGTCGTGAAGGTAGTCACTCTTGCAAGCAGTGAAGAAATACGAATTTGGCGTGAATCTGCGATCGCATTACGACGCTCTTCAACTGTATTGATGACCAAGGCAATTTCATTGTTTTTGAGCATATCAACCACATTTGGGCGACCTTCAGTCACCTTGTTCACCGTCACTACATGAAGGCCCGCAGCACTGATGGCGGCAGCTGTACCTTTGGTGGCCACCAACTCAAAGCCATAGTCAATAAGCGCTTTGGCAATCAACACAGCTCGGTCTTTATCGCTGTTCTTGACGGTCAAAAATACCTTGCGAACAAGGTCAGTAGGTCGAGGCAATTTTGTTCCTGCCCCTAATTGGCTCTTTACAAAAGCCTCGCCAAAGGTTTTGCCTACACCCATGACTTCCCCCGTCGATTTCATCTCTGGCCCCAAAATCGTATCAACGCCGGGGAATTTCACAAAGGGGAAAACTGCCTCTTTGACACTGAAGTAAGGTGGAATAACTTCTTTACCAATCCCCTGGGCTTGTAGAGATTTACCCACCATGCAACGCGCGGCCACTTTGGCCAGTTGAATGCCCGTTGCCTTGCTGACAAAAGGGACGGTTCGGCTTGCTCTGGGGTTAACCTCTAAAACATAAATCACATCAACACCATCTTTGTGTTGAATAGCAAATTGAACATTCATTAGGCCAACAACTTTGAGGCCATGAGCCATCGCAGTTGTTTGTCTTTTGATTTCATCAATCGTGCTAGGCGAAAGCGAATACGGTGGCAAAGAACAAGCAGAGTCTCCGCTGTGAACGCCAGCTTGCTCAATATGCTCCATCACACCGCCAATAAAGACTTGCTTGCCATCACAGATAGCATCTACATCACATTCAATGGCATCGTTCAAAAACCGGTCAAGCAAAACGGGGGAATCATGACTCACCTTGACGGCTTCACGCATATAACGCTCAAGATCGCGCTGCTCGTGAACGATCTCCATGGCTCGTCCACCCAAAACATAGCTTGGACGCACCACCAATGGATACCCCAGTTGTGCAGCTTGTAAGAGTGCTTCTTCTTCTGTTCTGGCAGTCGTGTTCGGGGGCTGACGAAGACCCAATTGATGAAGCAGTTTTTGAAAACGCTCGCGGTCTTCAGCTGCATCAATCATGTCAGGACTGGTGCCAATGATGGGGACTCCAGCCGCCTCTAGACCCAATGCCAACTTCAGGGGAGTTTGACCACCATATTGGACGATGACTCCAAACGGTTTTTCTTTGTCAACGATTTCAAGAACGTCTTCCAAGGTCAGTGGCTCAAAGTAAAGACGATCACTGGTGTCGTAATCAGTGGAAACCGTTTCAGGGTTGCAATTGACCATGATGGTTTCGTAGCCATCTTCTCTCATGGCCAGTGCGGCATGAACACAGCAATAGTCAAATTCAATCCCTTGACCAATGCGGTTAGGCCCTCCGCCTAAAACCATGATTTTTTTATTACCAGAAGGGTCTGCCTCACACTCTTCTTCATAGGTGGAGTACATATAGGCAGTGTTGGTAGCAAATTCAGCCGCACATGTATCTACTCTTTTATAAACAGGTCGTACGCCAAACGCATGCCGGAAAGCGCGAACAGCGTTTTCATCGGTTTTCAGCAACTTTGCCAAACGTCGGTCAGAAAAACCTTTTTGCTTCAACTGCTTGATTTCATCTTTGGAAAGTTCGGACAGTGAATGTGTTTCAAGTTCGAGTTCAATCTTGACAATCTCTTCAATCTGAACCAAAAACCATTTGTCTATTTTTGTTAAAGCATAGACTTCTTGTACCGTCATACCTTGGGCAAATGCGTCACCCACGTACCAAATTCTTTCTGGGCCGGGTTCGCCAAGCTCTTTTTCAAGGGTCTCCCTGTCTTGGGTTTTTTCATTCATCCCATCAACACCCACTTCCAATCCACGCAAAGCTTTTTGGAAAGATTCTTGAAAAGTTCTACCCATGGCCATGACTTCACCCACCGACTTCATTTGGGTGGTTAGGCGACTGTCAGCGGTTGGAAATTTTTCAAACGCAAACCGCGGTATTTTGGTCACCACATAATCAATGCTGGGCTCGAAACTGGCAGGCGTTGCACCTGCGGTGATGTCATTTCTCAACTCATCCAGGGTAAAGCCAACGGCCAATTTTGCGGCCACCTTGGCGATGGGAAAACCAGTGGCTTTGGAAGCCAAAGCGGATGACCTCGATACACGGGGGTTCATCTCAATCACGACCATGCGACCGTCTTCTGGATTGATAGAGAACTGAACATTGGAGCCACCGGTATCCACACCAATTTCGCGCAAAACAGCCAAGCTGGCGTTACGCATGATTTGATACTCTTTGTCGGTCAAAGTTTGGGCAGGCGCCACCGTGATCGAGTCGCCAGTATGCACGCCCATGGGATCTAGGTTTTCAATGGAACAAACAATGATGCAGTTGTCGGCTTTGTCGCGAACAACTTCCATTTCATATTCTTTCCAACCAAGCAACGACTCTTCAATCAAAAGTTCACTGGTGGGCGAAGCCTCAATGCCCCGTTTGCAAATCGTTTCAAATTCTTCTGCGTTGTAGGCGATACCGCCTCCAGTACCACCCAAGGTAAAGCTTGGACGAATAACAACAGGAAAGCCTACAGTTTTTTGGACGCTCCAAGCTTCTTCTAAAGTGTGCGCGATGCCAGATCGGGCAGAACCCAAACCAATTTTGGTCATGGCGTCTTTAAACTTTAATCTGTCCTCTGCCTTGTCAATTGCGTGAGGCGTAGCACCGATCAATTCAATGGCTTTTCCAGTATGAAGACCCGTATATTTATCCAGGATGCCATTGCGCCATAAATCTAGAGCGCAGTTGAGTGCAGTTTGCCCACCCATGGTAGGCAAAATGGCGTCAGGTCTTTCTTTGGCAATGATTCTCTCAACGGTTGGCCACGTGATGGGTTCAATGTAAGTCACGTCTGCCGTGGCAGGGTCGGTCATGATGGTGGCGGGGTTACTGTTGATCAAAATAACCTTAAAGCCTTCTTCACGCAAAGCTTTACAAGCTTGCACACCTGAATAATCAAATTCACATGCCTGACCAATCACGATGGGGCCTGCACCAATGATGAGGATACTTTTTAAATCTGTGCGCTTAGGCATGGGTAGACACCATCATGGAATCAATAAAACGATCAAATAAATACCCAATGTCATGCGGACCAGGTGAAGCCTCTGGGTGCCCTTGGAAACTGAATGCCGGTTTATCCTTCAATGCCAAACCCTGCAAGCTGCCATCAAACAAACTGATGTGGGTGCTACGAATATGGGAGGGGAGCGTTTTTTCGTCTACCGCGAAACCATGGTTTTGGCTGGTGATGCAAACGCGACCATTGTCTAAATCCTTGACAGGATGGTTGGCGCCGTGGTGTCCGAATTTCATTTTGTAAGTTGATGCACCACTGGCCAAGGCTAATATTTGATGGCCTAAACAGATGCCAAAAACCGGTATTCCAGTTTGCAAAAATATTTGAGTGGCAGAGATGGCATAGTCACAAGGACCTGGGTCGCCTGGGCCATTGGACAAAAAGACACCATTAGCTTTGAGCTTTAAAACCTCTTGGGCAGAGGTTTGGGCAGGCACAACAGTGACCCTGCAACCTCGCTCAGCCAACATGCGAAGAATATTTCGCTTGACGCCGAAGTCGTAGGCGACGACGTGAAATTGGGGCTGGGTTTGCTGACCATAGCCCTTGCCTAAGACCCACTCAGACTGACTCCATTCGTAAGAATTTTTCACTGAAACTGTTTGTGCTAAGTCCAGACCAGACATGGACGGCGCACTTCTGGCCGCAGCCAACGCAGCTTGAATGGATTCAGGCCCGGGAGAAACGCCATCAGGCAATGCCAATATGGCCCCGTTTTGCGAACCCTTTTCGCGCAACAACCGCGTCAGCATTCGGGTATCAATATCTGCAATAGCTACACAATGGTTTTTCTTCAAGTAGGAAGTCAGATCAGAATCAGCTCTGAAATTTGAGTGTGTCAGCGGTAAGTTTTTAATCACAAGTCCTGAAGTATGAACTTGGGTCGATTCATCATCTTCGGGATTGGCCCCATAGTTACCAATATGGGGGTAGGTTAAGGTCACGATTTGCTGGCAATAACTGGGATCCGTCAAGATTTCCTGATACCCCGTCATTGAGGTGTTAAATACCATTTCACCAACACATGTACCGGAATGACCGATGGAAATACCTACAAAGACAGTGCCGTCTGCGAGCGCCAAAATAGCGGGAGGATGTTTTCCCTGAAGAGACAAAAGCACTCAGATCTCCGAGTTTGATGACGCCCTGGCTGCACGAGAGACAACTCTCAATGGCATGATTCAAGGGGTTGGCTTTTTGTCGAGCGAAGGGCGTACGGGTTAGATTTAAAGTGAATCATTATAACCGTGAGCCAAATTCGTTTCGGACTAACTATGTCTTGATGGTTTGAATAGAGCTGGCATGTAGGCAGATTGCAGCAGCAGCCGCAACATTCAATGATTCTTGCCCCCCTGGTTGACGAATGCGAACAGCAAGGAAGTTGGATTTCGACCATTCAGCGCTATGCCCTCTTCCTTCATGGCCGAAAATCCATGCAAGTGGTGACGGCAAATCAGATGCGTACACAAGTTCATCCAAGAAATTGCCATGGTGAGAACTGGTCAGCACGATGGGAAGAGATGACGCTTGAATATCCGCCACATCAAGCCCCTCCACAATGCCAAGCCCAAAATGGGCTCCCATGGCAGCGCGGACCACCTTATGGGTCCATAGTCCCACTGTGTTGGGTGTGGTGACAATTTGTTTGAAACCAAAGGCAGCTGCACTTCGCACAATAGATCCTGCATTGCCTGGGTCCTGCATTTGATCAAGAACCACGGTAGATAAGCGTGGGTCGAGTAAAGGCTTTGTCGGCATAAAAATAACTGCCGCCATCAAGGGAGATGAATGAAGGCTGCTGAGACCTTCCATCAAAAAAGATGGAATTTGCACCAACTTATCAGCTTGTTTAGACCAGTTTTCAATAATCGCTGATGGGCAATCATCTCTGAAAATCAGGGTGTGAAACTTCAAACCCTTTAACCGTGCAGCCTCGCATAAATGATCCCCTTCAAGCCACAGTAGAGTCTTATCTTTATGCACGCCAGTCGTCTGGGACCAATCTCGTAATGACTTATACCAAGCGTTCTGTCTAGAGCTAATTTTTTCAACTGTGTTCTGTGAATTCATTGCTGATCATTTTCCCAAAAGCTTCGCAACCGGCGCAAAGCTTCGACGGTGCAAGTCACAAGGGCCGTGTTCCTGCAGAGCGCGTAAATGCACTTGGGTTCCATAGCCCTTGTGATTCAAAAAACCATAATTGGGGAATAGGACATCTACCTCGACACACCATCGGTCTCGCTCTACCTTGGCAAGAATAGATGCAGCAGAAATACTGGCGACTGTTGCATCTCCTTTGACAATGGCCTCGGCACGAATATCCAACACGGGCAAACGATTGCCGTCAACAAGAACCTTGGTCGGTTTGAGTCGAAGCCCCTTAACGGCTCTTTGCATGGCCAGCAATGTGGCTTGCAAAATATTGAGTTGGTCAATTTCTTCAACACTTGCAGTGGCGACACAAAAACACAATGCTTGTGCTTTGATGATGCCGTAGAGATGCTCTCTTTTCTTGGGTGTTAATTTTTTTGAATCTGCCAGGCCTTTTATGGGGGAAAGATCATCCAAAATGACTGCGGCAGCAAATACGGGGCCTGCAAGCGGACCTCGACCGGCTTCATCTACACCCGCAACCAAGCCTGGCATATCCCACTCAAGAGAGATTTGCTTAAGCATGCGCAGAGATGGTATTTGCCACCGTATCAGTGAACAACTGAGCAGTATCTTGCGTTAATTGCAGATGCAGATCTGTAAATTGCAATTTCATTTTTTCAACAAGATGCGGGGTTTCCAGCCAGACAGATGTCTCCTTGGCTAAAGCGGCAGGTGTTGCTTGTTCTTGCAATAGCTCTGGAACAATGAAATCTTGACACAAAATATTGGGCAAACCCACCCACGCTTGAAGTCTTTTTCTGCGAATGATTTGCCAGCTAAGCCAAGGCATGTGATACGCGATAACCATGGGGCATTTAAACAGCGCCGCTTCAAGTGTGGCAGTTCCACTGGCGACCATGGCTGCATCTGCTGCGGCAAGTGCTGTATGGCTTTGCCCAGAAAGCAGAATTAAATTCTCTGGGAATGCTAACCTTAATTGCAAAGACTTCACAAGCTGCATCTGTCCAGGGGCTACGGGGAGTACGAACCCGACACCTGGGTATTGCTTTTCTAGTAGCCTCGCAGCCGCAAAAAAAAGCGGGGTCATATGCTCAATTTCAAAAGTGCGGCTGCCCGGCAGCAAAGCAATCAATTTTTGATCGGGTGACACACCTAAAGACTGTCTAGCGAGTGCCTTATCTGGAGACAGGGGAATGCTGTTGGCCAAAGGATGACCGACATAGGTAGCGGCAATGCCGTGTCTATGGAGCAATGGTGGCTCAAAGGGAAAAAGACACAGGATATGGTCGACACTCTGTCGAATCTTGTCTAAGCGCTCAGCTCGCCATGCCCATACGGAAGGACAAACGAACTGCATGGTCGCAATACCTCGACGCTTTAATGCAAAGGCGAGGTCCAAATTGAA
>CAMDIP010000209.1 GCA_945899335.1 Bordetella parapertussis | reverse complement strand
GCTCAAATGCTCCAGTCGGTCAAAACCACCGTCAAGTCCTTCACACTTTATGTGGTCGGGGAGGGCATTGAGCGCAAAGTCGATGACTTTGCCGCCGAGGTGGCTGCCCAAGTAGCTGCCGCTAAACAATCTGCTTGAAGTTTACAAAGGGGACGAAAGTCCCCTTTTTTTGGCTTGTACTAACTCGTTAAACTCTTACTCCATTGGAGGCCTGAATGACATTAAAAAAACCTGCTTATAAGCGGATACTGCTGAAATTGTCGGGCGAGGCTTTGATGGGGGATGATGCTTTTGGAATCAACCGAGCCACTATCGTTCGTATGGTTGAAGAAATTGCGGAAATTACCCGTCTCGGGGTAGAGGTGGCTGTCGTGATTGGTGGCGGCAATATTTTCAGAGGTGTTGCCGGTGGGTCTGTGGGTATGGACCGCGCGACAGCGGATTACATGGGTATGCTCGCAACAGTTATGAATGCATTAGCGCTTGCTGACACCATGAATAAGGCAGGATTGACGGCACGTGTCATGTCTGCCATAGGGATTGAGCAAGTGGTGGAACCCTATGTACGCCCCAAAGCATTGCAATACTTGGAAGAAGGCAAGGTGGTAGTCTTTGCTGCAGGAACCGGCAACCCTTTTTTCACCACCGACACAGCAGCCGCGCTTAGGGGTGCAGAAATTGGTGCTGAAATGGTACTCAAGGCAACCAAAGTAGACGGTGTGTATTCTGCTGACCCTAATAAGGACGCTTCCGCTACTCGTTATGCCAAGATCAGTTTTGATCAAGCCATTCAGGGTAATTTAGGCATCATGGATGCCACAGCATTTGCTTTATGTCGGGACCAAAAACTCCCCATCACGGTATTTTCTATTTTCAAGCACGGGGCTCTCAAGCGCGTGGTCATGGGCGAAGACGAAGGTACATTGGTGTTTGCCTGAGGCCTGTCAATCTCAAAGAGGAAAAGATGGATATTGCAGAGATCAAAAAAAATACAGAAAACAAAATGGACCAATCGATTGCTGCATTCAGCAATACCTTGTCCAAAATTCGGTCTGGACGTGCCAATCCTGGTCTACTCGACCACGTGATGGTGGAGTACTACGGAAACCCAACGCCGCTATCTCAGGTGGCCAATATATCTTTGCTCGATTCACGCACCATCAGCGTTCAACCTTGGGAAAAAGGCCTTGGCCCCAAGATTGAAAAAGCTATCCGTGAAAGTGATTTAGGTCTCAACCCAGCCTCTATGGGCGATTTGATTCGTGTACCAATGCCGCCTATGTCGGAAGAGCGCCGCAAGGAAATGACCAAGTTGGTCCGCACTGAAGGAGAAAATGCCAAGGTAGCTATACGAAATTTGCGCCGTGACGCCAACGAATCTGTTAAAAAACTGGTGAAAGACAAATCAGCCTCTGAAGATGATCAAAAGCGAGCAGAGGCGGATATACAAAAAGTAACCGATAAGCACATTGTCGATATCGACAAACTCATCGCCTCGAAAGAACAAGAAATCATGGCGGTTTAATCCATGCGAAGCCATGCTTAAGCAGCGAATCTTGACTGCGTTGGTATTGTTGGGGATTTTGATTCCAGCGCTTTTCCACCCGAATGCTTTCTGGATAGCTTTGGCTGGCATGGTTTTGGTAAGCGCTGCAGCCTGGGAGTGGGGGCGGTTGAATCAACTGGGGTTGCTATCTGCTTTGTGGATGACAGCTTTTTGCATGGTGTTTTGTATTTTGGTTTGGCAACTTAATTTATTCAATTATTTTGACCGAGTTTTTTGGCTGTTGCTGGGTGGATTGTGGGTTCTGTTGGCTGGGTTCTTGTTAGCCGGCGGGGTGCAGAGATGGTCCCGAATACCATTTGTATTAAGGTGGGGTGTTGGCGTTCTTCTGTTGTGCTGTACTTGGTTAGCGCTGATGACTTCCAAAATTTTCAGTATTGATTTTTTGATGTCAGTGCTTCTGGTGGTTTGGATGGCCGATATTGCGGCTTATTTTTCTGGCAAGGCTTTTGGTAAACACAAATTAGCGCCTGATATCAGTCCAGGAAAAACTTGGGAGGGTGTTGGGGGGGCGGTGGCCGGTGTTTTCTTGCTTTCTTATGTTTGGCTGACAGCAGCTGACTATTTTTCTTGGCAATCTAGCAGTATCTTTGACAGACTGTATGCGCATGGATCCGTGGTGTTGGTATCAGGCCTGCTTTTTTTGGTCATGATGAGCGTGGCAGGTGATTTAATTGAATCATTGGTTAAACGCAGTGCAGGAGCCAAAGACAGCAGTCAACTTTTACCGGGTCACGGTGGCATACTAGATCGCATAGATGCACTTTTACCTACTTTGCCTTTGGCGGTGATGTTGGCTTTGATATGAATGCTTTGAAACAAACCCTGACTGTTTTAGGCTCGACCGGCTCCATTGGCGTCAACACCTTGGATGTGGTTTCTCGCCACCCAGAGCAATTTCAGGTTTTTGCTCTTACGGGTGCAAAGCAAGTTGATTTAATGCTTTCACAGTGTGCTCAATTTCGCCCAGAGTTCGCCGTGATGGTGAATGAAGATGCCGCCCATTTTTTGCGTGTACGCTTGCTCGCTGAAAACTTGCCCACTCAGGTTTTATCCGGCGCAAAAGCCTTGGATCAAGTCGCTTCTGATGAGCGCGTCACCACCGTCATGGCCGCCATTGTGGGTGCCGCTGGTTTGTCTTCGTGCATTTCTGCTGCCAAGGCAGGAAAAAGATTGCTATTGGCTAACAAAGAGGCTTTGGTTGTTGGGGGCCAACTCTTTTTGGATGCAGTCAAAACAGGTGGTGCACAACTTTTGCCTATTGACAGCGAGCATTCGGCTGTTTTTCAATCTTTGCCGCATGACCCCAGCACCTGGGAGCAAAGTGTCGACAAAATCATTTTGACCGCTTCTGGCGGCCCTTTTCGCCTGCGCGATCCAAATACTTTGCGGGATGTCACCCCCGAAGAAGCATGTGCTCACCCGAACTGGGTGATGGGCAGAAAAATTTCTGTCGATTCAGCAACCATGATGAACAAGGCTTTGGAGGTCATTGAGGCTAAATACTTATTTGGCATGTCGCCTAAGCGTATAGAGGTTGTTATTCATCCCCAAAGCATTATTCATTCGATGGTGCAGTTTGTTGACGGATCGGTTGTTGCGCAGCTGGGTACGCCCGATATGCGTGTGCCTATTGCTTATGGTCTTTCGTGGCCGCAGCGAATGGCTTCAGGGGCAGACAATTTGAATTTTCGTAACTTGCCCGTCATGACCTTTGAGTCATTTGATGACCATGGGCACCATGAACGCTTCCCAGGTTTGAAGTTGGCTTGGCAGGCCTTGGAGGCAACTTCTGGAAGTACGACTGTACTTAATGCTGCCAATGAAGTGGCGGTGGCTGCATTTTTAGACAAGCGAATCCGCTTCGATCAAATCCATCATTTGAATTTAGCCACAATGGAATCGCTTATTCCACCTGCTCCTGGGGATCTGGAAGATTTGCTTGAACTGGACCAGCGATCCCGTTCTGTTGCGCAACAAATTGCGCTTAAGTTGAATTAAAGAAGCTATATGGGCATGACCTTGCTGGCTTTTTTGGTTGCACTGACAACCGTTATTTTTGTTCATGAATATGGGCATTACCGTGCAGCTTTATGGTTTAAGGTGAGGGTTTTGCGGTTTTCTATTGGCTTTGGTAGGCCCATTTTTAAGTGGCAGCGCGTTCAACCTGGCTTGGGGCTTCCCACAGAGTTCACCATTTGCGCCGTGCCTTTGGGTGGTTTCATCAAAATGCTTGACGAGCGTGACCAAGAGGTGGCGCTTGGTGAAACTCCATCTGCTTTCAACCGACAGACATTGTTTGCACGAGCCTGCATTGTCGTAGCCGGACCTCTGGCTAATTTATTACTAACGCTTTTTTTATACGCCTTTATTCATTGGGTAGGAAGTCAGCAGGCCGCAGCCATCATTGGCACGCCGATAAAGGCTTCTGTCGCAGAGACTGCTGGCCTTCGCAGTGGGGACTTGGTGCAAAAGTTCTCTGTGAATCCCCAAGAATGGGAAATCGTGCAAAGCATCGACCATTTAAGAGGACTGGTCACTGAGGCTTCCAATGAGCAACAGGATTTTCAGTTGGAAGTTTTGTCGTCACAGTCTCAAGCGCATCGGGTTGTGGATATTTCCATTGCCGGATGGTCAGATGATGGTAAGCGATCGGCCATGTCTCAGATGGGTATTACTGGAGCCTTCACCAAACCTGAAGTAATCAAGGTTATGCAAACCGGGCCTGCTGCCAAGGCGGGTTTGCTGGCAGGGGACTTGGTCTTGAAGGTGGATGGCATGGTTGTTGATGATGCGCAACAGTTGATTCAACTCATCAGAGTTTCTACCGGTACCCAGCTTTGGGAAGTTCAGTCGGACAATGGGAATATTCGATCGTTAAAGATCCGCCCAGAGTTTAGAGAAACAGAAGGCAAAAAATTTGCAAAAATTGATGCTGTGATCGGGGGCGATCCCCACATGGTTTGGGTGCAGCATGGTTTGTTTTCGGGTCTGGGTATGGCATTCGATACGCTGTGGGCTCAATCGAAAATGACCATAGTGGCTGTTGGAAAACTGATCTCTACTGCCAGTGGATGGCAGCAATTGAGCGGACCTCTCACCATGGCCGAATATGCAGGTAAAACAGCTGATCAGGGATGGCGCCCCTTTATCCAATTTTTAGCCTTGATCAGTTTGAGTATTGGCCTTTTAAACCTGCTTCCAGTCCCTATGTTGGACGGTGGGCACCTGATGTATTATCTTTGGGAGTTTGTCATGGGAAGCCCCCCTTCCCAACTGTGGCTTGAGCGATTGCAAGTCTTAGGTCTTTCGGTGGTGGCACTTATGATGTTCACGGCTTTGTTTAATGATGTTTTACGCTGGTTGACTTGATGACCATGAATTACCTCTCACAATTTTCTTCATCTATGAATTCAAATCCTCTTTCAGCGGCTTACACTTTTTTACGCGTCTTGCTTTTGTGCATCTGCTTTTTACCAACAGCTCATGCGCTTGAACCTTTCCAGATTCAAGACATCCGCATTGAAGGTTTGCAACGGACCGAGCCCGGCACAGTTTTGGCTACTATTCCTTTCCGAGTTGGTGAGAATTACAGTGACGAGAAAGGCACTTTGGCTATTCGTAATTTGTTTGCGTTAGGCTTGTTCAAAGATGTTCGTATTGAAGTCATTGCAGCTGTGGTGGTCGTGATTGTTGAGGAGCGCCCCATCATTGGCGCTGTTGATTTTGTGGGCATCAAAGAGTTTGACAAAGACACATTGCGTAGAGCGCTCAAGGATATAGGCTTATCTGAGGGTCGGCCCTACGATAAGGCACTCACAGACAGAGCCGAACAAGAACTTAAGCGCCAATACATCAACAAGAGCTTGTATGGGGCTGAGGTTGTGACAACGGTGACACCCTCCGATCGCAACCGGGTCAACCTCAATTTCACAGTGGTGGAAGGCGACGTTGCTCGCATCAAGTCGTTGAGGATTGTTGGTGCCAAGGTTTTTGATGAGTCAACACTTAAAGACCAGATGGACTTGTCAGAGCCCAACTACATGTCTTGGTATACCAAAGCGGATCGTTATTCCCAAGCTAAACTTAATGCCGACTTGGAAAGTATTAAGTCTTACTACCTCTCTAGAGGTCACCTTGAATTTCGTGTCGACTCCACTCAAGTCGCTATTTCTGCCAACAAGCAAGACATCAGTATCACCATCAATATCACCGAAGGAAACAGTTTTATTGTTTCTCGCATCATGCTTGAGGGCTATTATTTAGGGCGTGACAACGAATTTAAATCTATTATTTCGATCCAGCCTGGACAACCTTACAACAACTCTGATGTGGTTCAAACCACAAAGGCGTTCGCTGACTATTTTGGTAACTTTGGATTTGCTTTTGCTCGTATTGAGCCTCGTACTGAGATTGACAGAGCCACCAACCAAGTGCAAGTGGTATTGCAAGCAGACCCCTCTCGCAGGGCTTATGTGCGCAGGATCAATATTTCTGGAAACGACCGAACCAAAGATGACATCATCCGTCGCGAGTTCAGGCAGATGGAGTCTTCTTGGTATGACGGTGAGCGTATTCGTACCTCGCGTGACCGGGTAGACCGTTTGGGCTATTTCACTGAAGTCACCATTGATACACAGGAGGTTCCTGGCTCTCCCGATCAGGTAGATATCAATTTGAAAGTCACTGAAAAACCAACAGGCTCGCTGCAGTTAGGTGCAGGTTTCTCCAGCGCCGAAAAAGTTTTTCTTTCTTTTGGTATTAGCCAAGATAATTTCTTTGGCACAGGCAATTCCTTAGGTGTTCAAGTAAATACCAGCAAGTACAACCGTGTCTTGAGTATCAGCACCACAGACCCTTATTTCACTGAAGATGGGGTTTCCAGGTCACTTTATGTTTCCCACCGATCTAGCAAACCTTATCTAACTGAAAGCGGTAACTACAGCATTGGAACCTCAGCTTTTGGTATCAGCTTCGGTATTCCATTTGCTGAAATCGACACGGTATTTGTGAGCGCTGCCCTTGAACAAACAAAAATCAATACGGGCGCCAATATTCCTACTGCTTATACAAGTTACATCAGAGAATTTGGTGCCTCCAGCCAATCTATTCCCCTGAGTATTGGCTGGGCCAGAGACAGTCGTGACAGCTTATTGGCCCCCAGTAAAGGGCGGTTGGTGAAACTCAATGGTGAGGTTGGCGTGGGAGATACCCGCTATTACCGAAACAATGCCCAATTTCAAGAATTCTTTCCTATTGGCAAAAAATACACTTTCGCGATAAATGCCGAGTTCGGTTACGGCGATGGTTTGAGCGGGAAAAATTACCCCGTATTCAAAAATTACTATGCTGGCGGCTTAGGCTCAGTCCGAGGCTTTCAGCAAGGTTCTTTAGGCCCCAAAGACTATGGCTGTAGCACAAGTGTGTGGTGTCCAGTGGGTGGCTCCAAGAAGGTTTTGTTCAATACAGAGTTTTATGTCCCCTTTCCTGGGGTGGGTAACGACAGAACACTGCGCCTGTACTCTTTTCTCGATGCAGGTAATGTTTTTGAAAGCAGTATTGAGTTGGAAGAGTTGCGCACTTCTTTTGGGGTAGGACTCAGCTGGATTTCACCCGTCGGTCCATTAAGGTTCGCGATGGCCAAGCCCATCCGTAAATTCGATGGAGATAGAATGCAATCCTTTCAATTCCAAATTGGGACGTCGTTTTGATGAAACATCTCTACTTGCGATATGTATTGGCTAGCTCTTTGCTCATTTTGGCTATGCCTTTGTGGGCACAAGACTTTAGGGTCGGATTTATCAATACCGACCGAATTTTTCGCGAAGCCAACACCGCTAAAGTGGCTCAAACCAAATTAGAGCAAGAATTTTCAAAACGCGAAAAAGAGTTGGTGGATTTAGGTAACTCCTTGAAAACCAACTCTGAAAAACTCGAACGCGATTTACCCACTCTATCTGAAACACAGCGAACAACCAAGCAACGTCAACTGGCCGATCAGGATCGTGAATTTCAGCGCAAGCGCCGTGAGTTCCAAGAAGACCTCAACGCTAGAAAAAATGAAGAACTGCAAATGGTTCTGGAAAAAGCCAACAAGGTTGTCAAGTTAGTAGCAGAAGCCGAAAAGTACGATTTGATTTTGCAAGAGGCTGTCTATATCAATCCTAAACACGATATCACTGAAAAAGTGATTAAAGCCATTAACTCCGGTAAGTGATGGCGTGGTTCGTCTGACTTTAGGACAACTCATTGATCGGTTAGGCGGAGATTTGCAAGGTTCGCCCGACATTGAAATCTCCGGTCTCGCAACATTGTCCTCAGCCGGTCAGCATGATTTGGCTTTCTTAAGTCATCCTAAATACCGTTCCCAGCTTTTAAATTCGCAAGCTGCTTGTGTGGTGGTTTCGCGTTCTATGGCCCCAGAAGCAGCCCAACGAGGCGCGACTATCGTCGTGGACGATGCTTACGCTTACTGGGCACGTGTGACTCAGCTTTGGTCAAGCCTGCTTCCAGCCAATGACGAACCCTTGATTCACCCCAGCGCTTTTATTCACCCCCTTGCGAATATTGACCCAACAGCGCGTATTGGCCCGATGTGCGTCATCGAAGCCCACGTTGTGATTGGCAGACGAACTTGGCTTAAATCCAGCGTTACCGTCTCACAAGCTTGTTCGATTGGTGAAGAGTGCATTCTTCACCCCGGTGTTGTCATAGGTGCCGATGGTTTTGGGTTTGCCCCTGACCATGGTGCATGGTCAAAAATTGAGCAACTTGGTTCGGTTCGAATCGGCAATAGGGTTGAAATTGGGGCAAATACCTGCATAGATCGTGGAGCCCTTGGCGAGACTGTTATTGAAGACGGCGTCAAACTTGATAACCTGATTCAAATCGGTCACAACGTATCGGTAGGCGCGCACACAGCCATGGCAGGCTGTGTTGGAATTGCAGGCAGCGCCACAATTGGGGCGCATTGCACTTTAGGCGGCGGTGCTATCGTTCTGGGGCACTTGCAGTTGGTAGACCATGTTCATGTTTCCGCTGCTTCTGTTGTCACGCGCTCCCTTTTGCAAGCTGGCACCTACAGCGGCGTTTTTCCTATTGATAACAATGATTCTTGGCAAAAAAATGCAGCCACATTAAGGCAGTTACATTCCCTTAGAGATCGAATTAAGCAATTGGAGTCTGGGCTCCCCCAAAGAGGTTAGAACATGGATATCCATCAAATATTAAAAATGCTGCCTCATCGGTACCCAATTTTATTGGTCGATAGAGTCTTAAGTTTGGAAAAGGGTAAGTCGATCAAAGCATTGAAAAATGTCACCATCAATGAGCCATTTTTCAATGGCCATTTCCCTCACAGACCGGTCATGCCAGGTGTTTTGATGCTGGAAGCTTTGGCTCAAGCGGCTGCACTATTGGCCTTTGACACACTGAACGTCGTCCCCGACGACAATACTGTTTACTACTTTGCTGGAATAGACAATGCGCGATTTAAGCGGCCTGTTGAGCCAGGTGACGCCTTGACTTTGTGCGTCGACCTAGATCGAATGAAAGCAGGCATCTTTAAATTCAAAGCAAAAGCTTGGGTTGGTGATGCCTTGGCAGTAGAAGCTGACTTGATGTGTACCATGCGCACCATCGAATGAGGCGCTAATGGCTGATATTCACCCCTCAGCGTTGGTTGATCCTTCTGCAGAACTAGACCCTTCGGTCAGCGTTGGTCCATTTACCACTATTGGACCTTATGTGCGTATTGCAGCGGGAACGCGCATTGGCTCGCACTGTGTCATTGAGGGGAGAACAACCATTGGCCGAGATAACCAGATATTTCAATTTAACTCCTTAGGGGCTATTCCTCAGGATAAAAAATATGCGGGCGAACCCTGTGAATTGATCATTGGGGACCGCAATGTCATTCGAGAGTTTTGTACTTTCAATATTGGAACGGCCGGCGATCAAGGCGTGACCGCGATAGGAAATGACAACTGGATCATGGCCTATGTTCATTTGGCTCACGACTGTCAAATTGGTAACCACACCATTTTTGCCAACAACACCCAACTGGCTGGCCATGTGCATGTGGGCGATTGGGTTATCTTAGGCGGCTTTACTGTCGTACACCAATTTTGTAAATTGGGTGCGCACAGTTTTACTGCGATGAATTCATTGCTGTTCGCAGATCTCCCCCCCTTTGTGATGTGTCAAGGGCAGCCTGCGCAAGCACGTTCAATGAATTTTGAAGGTTTGAAGCGACGTGGTTTTTCTCCAGAGCAGATTCAAACGGTTAAGGTGATTTACAAAATTCTCTATCGCGATGGATTGACCTTAGAGAAATCTATTCAAGCAATAGATGCCCTCGGACTGACCCAACCACAAGGTACAGAAGTCACTGCAATGATGTCGGCGTTCCTAAGCTCTACATCGCCGCAACGCGGTATTGTCCGCTGATTTTTTACATCCAAAATTACCATGCCCAGCATTCTGAAACCCTGCATAGCCATGGTGGCGGGAGAGGCTTCTGGTGATTTATTAGCGTCCTTGGTCATCCCCGGTCTTCAGTCACATTGGACGAATGTTGCCTTGCAAGGTATTGGAGGCCCCAAAATGAAGGCATTGGGTTTTGATGCTTGGTGGCCACAAGAAAAATTGGCTGTGCGAGGGTATGTTGAAGTATTGCGGCACTACAGAGAAATTACTGGGATAAGAAAATCTCTATTGCATCGTTTGCTGGAAAATCCACC
>CAMDIP010000208.1 GCA_945899335.1 Bordetella parapertussis | reverse complement strand
GCTTTACCAACGCCTGTGCCAGCGCCAGTGACGATTGCAATTTTGGAATGGGACATGAGGAACTCTCCTGAAGAAAATGTCATTGGCGATTTTTAGATTTCTTGGGAACTTTAGCGGTGGTTTTTTTTGCTGAAGTCTTAAGGCCTTGTAACCCAGATTTTGGACCAGCATGGAAATTACCTCTGGCACCTCTGTCTTTGATCTTTGCGCCTTTGGCATTGGTAGGCACATTAACGCCGCCTAATGGCGATTTTTTTCCACGCAGCGGCTTATCTAAAGCGGGTGAACCATCTTCTTGCACCCAACGAAAGTCAATTTTTCGACCATCGAGGTCTACGCGACTGACTTGTACCCTGACACGTGCGCCAACGTTGTAGCGAATACCTGTTCGCTCGCCGCGTAACTCTTGACGTGTTTCATCAAATTTGAAGTAGTCACCACCCAACTCAGTGATATGAACCAAACCCTCTACGTACATAGCATCCAAGGTCACAAACACGCCAAATGCTGTGACACCAGAGACAGAGCCACTGAAATCTTCGCCTAAGTGTTCGCGCATGTACTGACATTTGAGCCAAGCTTCGACATCCCTGCTGGCCTCGTCGGCGCGTCGCTCATTGGCGCTGCAATGCAAGCCGGCTGCCTCCCAAGCCTGTTGCTCAGCAGATGGTTTTTGAGTTGGCGCAGAGGACTTCTCTTTGAAACGCGCCTGCGCCGCCAAACGTCTAGCCAACTTGATATGCGCCTCGCCAGGCAAAGGCAAACCAGGCAATTGATAGCGCCGCCCTGTCAAGATGGATTTAATGACACGGTGAACCAACAAATCGGGATAGCGCCGAATAGGACTGGTGAAATGGGTGTAAGCCGGATACGCCAAACCAAAGTGACCGCTGTTAAGAGGGGTATAAATGGCCTGTTGCATTGAGCGCAGCAACATGGAATGAATTTGCTGTGCGTCGGGTCTGTCTTTACTTGCTTGTGCAATGGCTTGAAACTGACCCGGGCTAGGGTTATCGCTCAAAGTGGCAGGCACACCCATGGCTTTGAGGTAGTTGCGCAGAGTCTCCCGTTTTTCAGGCGTGGGGCCCTCATGAACACGAAAAACCGCTGGGTGTTTGGCTTGCAAAATAAAGTCTGCACTGCACACGTTGGCAGCCAACATCGCCTCTTCAATCAATCGATGCGCTTGGGTACGAACTCTGGGAACTATCTTTTCAATTCGGCCGCTGTCGTCACAAATAATTTGAGTTTCAGTGGTTTCAAAATCAACGGCTCCTCGTTTCTCTCTGCCTTTAAGCAAGCTGCGGTACACATCGTGAAGATGGATGAGGTCTTGAACTCTGTCTTTGTATTTAGCAGCTTGAGGACCTCTGGTATTAGAAAGAATAGCGGCTACATCGGTATAGGTGAATCGAGCATGGCTATGCATAACCGCTTGGTAAAACTGATAGGCAAAGACTTGTCCATCCTCATCAATCAGCATGTCGCAGACCATGCAAAGCCGATCAACCAATGGGTTCAGAGAGCACAGGCCATTGGACAATTTTTCGGGCAACATGGGAATGACACGACGCGGAAAATACACACTCGTGGCGCGTTCATAGGCGTCTATATCAATTGGGCTACCTGTATCTACGTAAAAGCTGACATCTGCAATAGCCACCAATAAACGCCAGCCTTTTTGTTTGCCAAAAGTGGTGGGTTCGCAATAAACAGCATCATCAAAATCTCTGGCGTCTTCACCGTCGATGGTGACCAACGCAATGTCACGCAGATCAACGCGATCAGCCAAGTCTTTGGCCCTGACCTTGACAGGCAATTCAGCGGCTTGCGCCAGACACGCCGAGGAAAACTGGTGCGGCACACTGTATTTGCGAACCGCAATTTCAATCTCCATACCGGGGTCATCCATCTCACCCAGCACTTCTTTGACACGACCCACAGGCTGCCCAAACAAACTGGGCGCCTCGGTCAACTCCACAACCACCACTTGACCCACCTGTGCGTTTCCTGTGGCACCCTTGGGCACAAGAATGTCTTGCCCATAACGCCGGTCTTCGGGCGCGACCAACCAAACACCACTCTCTTGCAACAGTCGGCCAATGATGGGTTGCTGAGGTCGGTCGATGATTTCCACAATTCGCGCTTCTGGGCGCCCTTTGCGATCCAATCGGGTGACTCTTGCGATCACTCGATCTCTGTGTATGACAGCACGCATTTCGTTAGGCGGCAAATACACATCGATTTGGCCGTCGTCGCGTTGTACAAAGCCATGACCATCGCGGTGGCCCTCTACAGTTCCCTCGAACGTTTCAAGAAGTCCTGCGCTTGGAGTTGATTTTTGTTTGATAGAATCCTCTGCTTTCCTGAATGCCCAGGTGGCGGAATTGGTAGACGCACTAGTTTCAGGTACTAGCGAGTAACATCGTGGGGGTTCGAGTCCCTTCCTGGGCACCAATGTTATCGAACATCATAGCCACCGAAGTGGCTTTTTTTACGACCACTTTATTCAACCCATCAGATTGGCAAACCAATCAAATCATGCCCCTGCGTTTGCATAATGCGCACCTTGATGAAGTCCCCTGTTCGGTAGCTTTTACTGAGCTTTTCAGGCGGAAGCAAATGCACCACACCATCAATTTCTGGTGCATCTGAGTAGGTTCTTCCTACACCGCCTTGCTTGCCCAAGGCCTTAGCTGAGTCAACCAAAACTTGCATGGTGGAGCCAATTCGACTTTGCAGTTTTTGAGCCGATATTTTTTCTGCAACCTGCATGAATCTGGCGCGACGCTCTTGGCGAACCTCTAGCGGCAACATACCGGGTAGGGCATTAGCAGTAGCACCTTCAACGGCGCTATAGGCGAAACACCCTGCGCGGTCGATTTGCGCTTCTTCTAGAAACTGCAGCAAATGCGAAAACTCGGACTCTGTTTCCCCAGGAAAGCCTGCAATGAAAGTACTGCGAACAACTAACTGAGGACACTGTTCACGCCAAAGTTGCAAGCGCTCCAAGTTTTTTTCGCCGCTTGCAGGACGTTGCATACGCTTGAGTACATCAGGGTGACTGTGTTGAAACGGTACATCCAAATAAGGAAGGACACGTCCACTTGCCATTAATGGAATCAGATGATCAACCGTGGGGTACGGATAAACATAGTGCAAGCGAACCCAAGCAGAAAAAGGCTCAGCCAGTTCAGCCAAGGCCTGAACCAATTCAAGCGTTCGGGTTTTGACAGGTCGCCCCTCGTGAAAGCCCATTTGATAACGCACGTCAACACCGTATGCGGATGTATCTTGGCTAATCACCAACAACTCCTTGACACCGCTTTCAAACAAAGCTTGGGCTTCACGCAAAACATCGCCCACAGGACGCGAAACCAAATCCCCTCGCATCGAGGGAATGATGCAAAAAGTACAGCGATGGTTACAGCCTTCACTGATCTTCAAGTAAGCGTAATGCTTGGGTGTGAGTTTGATGCCTGCCGCGGGGACAAGGTCGATAAAGGGGTCATGCGGCTTGGGTAAATGGATATGGACCGCGTCCATCACCTCTTGCGTTGCATGGGGGCCTGTCACTGCGAGCACACTAGGATGCATTGCTTTGACTACGTTTTGCCCATCCGACTGTGATTTGGCACCCAAGCATCCGGTGACGATCACTTTGCCATTTTCGGCCAAAGCTTCACCAATGGTGTTAAGACTTTCTTGCACTGCGTCATCAATAAACCCGCAGGTGTTGACGATGACCAAGTCTGCACCAGCAAAGGTTTTAGAGGTTTGATAACCCTCCGCGCTTAGCTGGGTGAGAATGAGTTCGGAGTCCGTCAATGCTTTGGGACATCCCAAACTGACAAAACCCACGGTAGGCGCGGCCATCAGCGCTTGAGCCCCATGGCTGTGAGCATCTGTTTTTGCATTTGGGTGAGCATTTGCTGTGATTGTTCGGTGTAGTTGCCCATCAAACCTTTGAGCAAAGGTGACTGTGTGGTCATGACTTGGGCCCATAGCTCAGGGGAAAGATGTTTGCTTTGGTCGGCCATTTGCATTTGCAAATCTATAAAGGTTTGCACATTTTTTTCTAAATAATTACCCATAAAGCCTTGCATCGCATGGCCATAAAAACGAATGATATTGGCCAATGCAACTTCAGAAAACATTGGCACACCGCCAGATTCTTCTTCCAAAATTATTTGCAGCAAGATACTGCGTGTCAGGTCTTCATTCGTTTTGGCTTCAACTACTTTAAAGACTTCACCTGCCACCACAAAGGCTTTGACCTCTTGCAATGTGATGTAACTGGAGGTTTGGGTGTCGTAAAGACGCCTGTTGGGGTATTTTTTGATCAACCGAGTCGCAACTTCCCCATTGGGGTCTGCTTCAGGGTGATTGAAGGTAGGAGAAGGTTTGCGTGCCAAAAGAATGTCCTGTTTGGGGGTTTGCAAAAGCGTCTTTGCAAAACGTCGAGCAGGTAAAGGGGCAAAGCAAAGACTGGTAGGCGCGATTGGACTCGAACCAACGACCCCCACCATGTCAAGGTGGTGCTCTAACCAGCTGAGCTACGCGCCTTCGTTGTCGAACTCACATATTCTAACAGCAGTCTGCTTAGCCAAGATGTCTCCTTGCTGTTCGAACACCCGCGACATCCTTGACTGCCGTGAGCACCTTACTCAATTTCGAAGCGTCTCCCACCTCCACTGTGAAAGTCATCCACGCTGTTTCTTTGATAGATTGGGTTTGCACACCAATGACATTGATCTTGTCCTTGGCAAACACTTCGGAGATATCACGCAACAGCCCATGTCGATCATTGGCAAT
>CAMDIP010000207.1 GCA_945899335.1 Bordetella parapertussis | reverse complement strand
AGGCAAATGTTCTCCACGACTGGCCATCAAAGACACCGCAGCCAATACCGGCACAGTGGGCTGGCAAACACTCATGACATGGCAATGACCGTGTGTAGCTTGTACATGCCGAATAAATTCTTGTATGTAGTTGACATAGTCGTCGAGATGAAATTCTCCATCTGACAAAGGGACCAGTCTGGCGTTTTTCCAATCTGTGATGTAAACCTTGTGTCCTTGCAACATGGTTTTCACGGTGTCTCGCAGCAAAGTGGCGTAATGGCCTGACAGTGGCGCCACAATCAGCACCGCTGGCAATGCTTCTAAGGTTTTAAGGGTTGCTGCGTTGTCGCAAAAGGTTTTGAAATGCAGCAAATCACAAAAAGGCTTGTCGACTTCAATGACCTCACGGACAGCCACTTCAGATCCATGGATGTCTACAGAGGGTATGCCAAACTCAGGTTTGACGTAATCCTTGCCGAGCCTGTACATCAGGTCATACGAGGCCGACAAGCGCTGAACCATAGGGTTTTGAGCTAATGGAGAAACTGGATTACCCAGCATTTTGGAAGAAGCCAATGCGAAGTCTGCAAAGGGTTCCATCAGTGACCGTTGGGCTTCATAGAGTTGGTAAAGCATGTCAGGCCTGTCTTTTCAGTTATGTTGCAGTGCAATATAACAGCACTTGCTCAGCATTCCAATATATCTGCAAGGTGATTCAGGTCCAGAGCTTCAAAATCGACAGAAGTTGTCGCTTTTGACTCGCCAAGACCCGGCCCACACTCATCAGGGCGCGCAATAAAAGCAGTGCCAAGCCCCGATTGTTTTGCCGCCGCCAAATCACCTGAATGAGCAGCAACCATGGTTGTATCTTGCCAAGTACAACCAAGCGCCTCAGCAGAAGCTTGGTAAACCACAGCTTGCGGCTTGTAATCGTGAGCGATTTCTGCGCCAGTGATGGCATCCCAATGCCAGCCATTGTGGCGAGCAAGATTGACCATCAGCGCAATGTGGCCGTTGGAGCAGGGGGCTAGAAGAAACTTCTTTCGTAACCTGATCAGCGCTTGGTTGACCTCAGGCCAAGCGTCGAGCGTGTGCCAAGCTAGCGTCAGCTTTGTGCGGGTTGCCTCGTCAACAGAATTCCATCCCAATCTGGACAAAACGGTATCTAAGTTATCGCGGTGCAATACATCGAGCTTGCAAAACGCCCGTTGTCCGCTGCGTACCCTCTCCATGGCAGGCTGATACTCATTGCGCCAAGCATCTGCAAAATCATGCCAATCGGTTTGTAATCCAAGGGGTGATAAATCCCTTTCAGCCTGGAATGCAATGGAATTACGCCAGTCAACCAGCGTTCCGAAAACATCAAAAATAAGGGCTTTCATCAGCTTTTGAGAACAGCTGCAATGGCTTGACACACATAGGAAAGATTGTGGGTATTGAGGGCAGCCACACACATCCGTCCTGTATCGGTTCCATACACCCCAAACTCTGAACGCAGCCGCACCATCTGGTCTTTGTTCAATCCTGAGTAACTGAACATGCCAATCTGCTGGGTGATGAACCCCATGTTTTGCTGAATGCCCGCTGCTTTGAGGCCATCAACCAAGCTTTGACGCATAGATTTGATTCGGATGCGCATACCTGCGAGCTCTTTTTCCCACAAAGCACGCAGTTCAGGGTTATTGAGTACAGCGGCAACAACAGCCCCGCCATGGGTGGGCGGGGTGGAGTAATTGGTGCGAATCACAATTTTGAGCTGAGACAAAACTCTTGCGGCTTCATCGGCGTCATGGCAATAGACTGATAAAGCACCGACGCGCTCTCCATACAGGCTAAAGCTTTTGGAGAAAGAGGTTGAAACCAAAAAATCAATACCTGCAGACACAAACTTTTGAATAACGGCACCGTCTTCGGAAATGCCGTTGCCAAAACCTTGGTAGGCCATGTCAAGGAAGGGTGTCAATTGCTTTTCTTTGACGGTGGCAATTACTTTGTCCCATTGCTCAGGCGTGAGGTCATAGCCTGTTGGGTTGTGACAGCAAGCGTGAAGAACAACCACAGTACCTGAAGCTGCCGCACTGAGGCTTTTGATCAGCCCTTCAAAGTTGATGCCGCGATTTTGTTCATCGTAATAAGCATAATTGTCAACGACAAATCCAGCAGCAGAAAACAGTGCTCTGTGGTTTTCCCAGCTGGGGTCGCTGATCATCACCTTGCTAGATGGGTTAAGTTTGTGAAGAAAATCAGCGCCAATTTTCAAGCCGCCTGTTCCACCGATGGCCTGAGCAGTGGCAACGCGTCCAGATTTGACCGCATCCGAATCCGAACCAAACACCAAGCTTTTGACCGCGCTGTCATAGGCCGCGATGCCATCAATCGGCAAATAGCCCCGAGCAGCGGGTTTTTCCATGAGTGTTTTTTCAGCCTGAAGCACGCACTCCAATAAAGGCAATTTACCGTCCTCGTTGAAATAAACACCAACCCCCAAATTGACTTTGTGGGGCGATTTATCTGCAGCGAACTGTTCATTCAGACCCAAGATGGGATCGCGTGGGGCCATTTCGACAGCGGAAAACAGTGACATCGGGGGTCCTTGTGATTTAAGTGGTGGGTTCGTCAAAAAACCGCGCAGTCTGCGGTAGGCTACGCGGTTTATCATCATTTTAACGGCTTGTATGAGCCTTGTTTGGTACCTGAACCATGGCTTCGCTTTCTGATTTGGATGACCTCCCCACTGCTGCTGAAAAAGAGGGCACATGGCATTCATATCCAGGTTCCCCCTTTGAGTTGTTCCAGCCTTATCCGCCGGCAGGTGACCAACCCCAAGCTATAGCGCAATTGGTTGAAGGTATGCAAGACGGTGAAATGTTCCAAACCTTGTTGGGTGTGACAGGTTCAGGAAAAACTTTCACCATGGCGAATGTGATCGCGCAAATGGGGCGTCCAGCGATCATTTATGCGCCCAACAAGACATTGGCTGCGCAGCTTTACAGCGAATTTCGCGAGTTTTTTCCTAAAAACGCCGTGGAGTATTTCGTGAGCTATTACGACTACTACCAGCCTGAGGCTTATGTGCCTCAAAGAGATTTGTTCATTGAAAAAGACAGCGCCATTAACGAGCATATTGAGCAGATGCGGCTGTCATGCACAAAAAGCCTGCTTGAACGCAGAGACGTCATTATTGTGGCCACCGTTTCTGCCATTTACGGAATTGGAGAGCCTGAGAGTTACCACAGGATGGTGATGACGTTGAGGGCTGGCGACAAGCCTGGACAACGAGACATCATTGCCCAGTTGGTACGTATGCAATATGAGCGTAATGACATGGACTTTGCTCGCGGAAGATTTCGGGTTCGAGGCGACATCATCGACATTTTTCCTGCCGAGCACAGTGAACTGGCTATTCGAATTGAGTTATTTGATGACGAAATTGAAAGTCTTCAACTGTTGGATCCGCTCACCGGTAGGGTACGGCAAAAAATTCCCCGATTCACGGTCTACCCCTCAAGCCATTACGTCACACCGCGGGACAAAGTATTGGCTGCGGTAGAGACCATCAAATTGGAGCTAGACCAAAGGCTCAAGGAATTGGTTGGCATGGGAAAATTGGTTGAGGCTCAGAGGTTGGAGCAGCGAACCCGTTTTGATTTGGAGATGCTCAGTGAAGTGGGGCATTGCAAGGGGATTGAAAACTACACCCGGCATTTGTCGGGCGTGGCCCCAGGCGAGCCTCCCAGTACGTTGACTGATTATTTATCCAAAGATGCACTCATGTTTTTTGACGAAAGCCATGTGCTGATGGGTCAATTTTCGGGCATGTACAACGGTGACAAAGCGCGTAAAACAACCTTGGTGGAATATGGTTTTCGCTTACCCAGTGCGCTAGACAACCGACCTTTAAAACTGCAGGAGTTTGAAAATCGAATGCGCCAACTTGTCTTCGTTTCGGCAACGCCTTCCGACTACGAAAAAACGCATTCTGGCCAAATTGTTGAGCAGGTGGTTCGTCCAACAGGGTTGGTAGATCCTGAGGTTGAGGTCCGTCCGGCCACTAGCCAAGTGGATGATGTGCTACAGGAAATTCGCATTCGGGTAGTTAAGAATGAACGGATTTTGATCACCACCTTGACCAAACGTATGGCCGAGCAGTTGACCGATTACCTCAGTGATAACGGTGTCAAAGTTCGTTACTTGCACAGTGATATTGACACGGTGGAACGGGTTGAAATTCTTCGCGATCTCAGGCTTGGCGCCTTTGATGTGTTGGTGGGTATCAACTTGCTCAGAGAGGGCTTGGACCTGCCAGAGGTTTCTTTGGTGGCCATATTGGACGCCGACAAAGAAGGTTTTCTGCGCTCCGAGCGCAGCTTGATTCAAACCATTGGACGTGCGGCGCGAAATTTAGAGGGGCGGGCTATTTTGTATGCCGACAAAATGACCGAATCTATGAAGAGGGCCATTGGCGAGACTGAGCGTCGCCGTACCAAGCAAGTGGCTTTCAATTTGGCAAATGGCATCACACCTCGCGGGGTAGTCAAAGGCATTCGTGATTTGATTGACGGTGTTTACAGCGATAAGTCTGACAAAGAGTCGATGCGCCTGGAGTTGGAGCAAGCCAGGGTCGAGGATATGAGCGAAAGAGATGTCGCCAAAGAAATTAAGCGGATAGAAAAGCAAATGCTGGAACATGCCCGTAATTTGGAGTTTGAGGCCGCGGCGACTGCCCGCGACCAGCTAAATCGTCTAAGGGCGCTCACTTTTGGAGCCGCCCCTAGGGATAACCTTTAAGCGCCAAGTACCCGACTGTTTTATTTGGTCTTATGCTATAGTTGACTAAACCAGTCGAGAAAGCCTAATTAGGAGTTTTTTATGCGCTTAACCACCAAAGGACGGTTCGCTGTCACAGCCATGATTGACTTGGCCTTGCGCCAAAACAACGGGCCAGTAACCTTGGCTGCCATCAGCCAGCGTCAACAGATTTCTTTGTCTTACTTAGAGCAGCTGTTCGGAAAATTGCGTCGTCACCAGCTTGTTGAGTCCACTCGCGGACCAGGTGGCGGCTACACCTTGGGTCGCAAAGCAACCGAAATCTCAGTCGCAGACATTATTTTGTCCGTGGACGAACCTATTGATGCCACCCACTGCGCAGGCAAAGAAAACTGCCTTGGTGAATCGGGCAAATGCATGACGCATGAACTGTGGTCATCTTTGAACCAGCGAATGATCGATTTCCTCAACTCAGTCAACTTACAAAAACTGGTGGATGATCAACTCGCCAAGGGTCTACAAGTGGAAGAAAAGCCAATGACAAGACGTGCTATTTCAGCCGCCCCTGTCGTCAAACCTATCCATGTAAATGCTCCCAACTCTGTGTTTGCCTTAGGCAATGTGTTCGTTAAAGGTTGATTTTTCATGGATATGACGCCTCATTTTCCGATTTACCTCGACTATTCCGCCACCAACCCGTGTGATGAGCGGGTGGTTGAGGCCATGATTCCTTGGTTGCGAGAGCACTACGGAAATCCTGCATCTCGTAGCCATGCTTGGGGTTGGGAAGCTGAGGAAGCGGTTGAAAAAGCCAGGGCTGATGTCGCCGCGTTGATTGGTGCTGATCCTCGTGAAATTGTTTGGACATCTGGTGCAACCGAGTCAAACAATTTAGCTATCAAAGGAGCAGCCCAGTTTTACAAGACCAAAGGTCGGCACTTAATTACAGTCAAGACCGAGCACAAAGCTGTTCTTGACACCATGCGCGACCTTGAGCGACAAGGTTTTGAAGTCACTTACTTGGATGTGCAAGAAGATGGCTTGGTCGACCTCAATCGGTTCAAAGATGCGATACGCCCAGACACCATTTTGGCAAGTGTGATGCATGTCAATAATGAAATTGGCGTCATACAAGACATCACTGCCATTGGCAATATGTGTCGTGAAAAAGGAATTATTTTTCATGTGGATGCAGCCCAATCAACAGGCAAAGTTGAGATTGATTTGGAGAAATTGCCTGTCGATTTAATGAGTCTTGCTTCTCATAAAACCTATGGCCCTAAAGGTATTGGTGCGCTTTATGTTCGTCGCAAACCCCGTGTACGTTTAGAAGCGCAAATGCACGGTGGCGGACACGAAAGAGGCATGCGCAGTGGCACCTTGCCCACCCACCAATGTGTGGGCATGGGCGAAGCCTTTCGGATTGCCAAACTCGAGATGGCACAAGACATTGCTCAAGCGCGTCATTTGCAGCAAAGACTCTTGAATGGCTTAAAAGACATTGAGCAGGTTTTTGTCAATGGTCATTTAACCCAACGCGTGCCGCACAACCTGAACATCAGCTTTAACTATGTTGAGGGTGAATCTCTCATCATGGGCATCAAAGGCTTGGCAGTCTCTTCCGGTTCTGCCTGTACCTCGGCAAGTCTGGAGCCTAGCTATGTTTTGCGAGCCTTAGGTCGCAGCGATGAATTGGCACACAGCAGTTTGCGAATGACGGTAGGGCGCTACTCAACTGAAGAAGAAATTGATTACGCAATCACAACGATTCGCGCCAATGTTGGCAAATTGCGCGATTTAAGTCCTTTGTGGGAAATGTACAAGGATGGTGTGGATCTCAGCACTATCCAATGGGCAGCCCACTGATAATTTTTGACGGAGACAGACATGGCGTACAGCGAAAAGGTCATTGACCATTATGAAAATCCACGTAACGTGGGTTCATTTGACAAGGGTGACGACTCGGTAGGAACTGGGATGGTGGGCGCGCCTGCCTGTGGCGACGTCATGAAGCTTCAAATCAAGGTCAACCCACTGACAGGCGTGATTGAAGATGCGCGCTTCAAAACCTATGGATGTGGCTCTGCTATCGCCTCATCTTCATTGGTGACAGAGTGGGTAAAAGGCAAAACTTTGGACCAAGCCGCAGCTTTGAAGAACAGTGAAATTGCACAAGAGTTAGCCCTGCCACCCGTCAAAATTCATTGCTCCATTTTGGCGGAAGACGCCATCAAGGCAGCTGTTGAAGATTACAAAAAGAAAAACACGCACTGATATGTCAGTTTCCATGACCGAGGCCGCTGCGCGGCATGTAAATCGATACCTCACAAAGAGAGGTAAGGGCGTAGGTGTTCGTCTTGGGGTCAAGACCACGGGTTGTTCTGGGCTGGCTTACAAGCTTGAATATGTGGATGATTTAAGCGGTGAGGATGTTGTTTTTGAAGCCCATGGTTTGAAGATTCTGATTGATCCGAAAAGCTTAGCCTACCTTGATGGCACCGAGCTAGATTTTGTTCGTGAAGGTTTGAATGAAGGCTTTAAATTTAACAATCCTAACGAGCGTGACCGTTGTGGTTGTGGTGAATCGTTCAGGGTTTGACAATGAACTCTGGCCAGGGGCTTCAGCAATCTTTGCTGTCTTCGAATGATTTTGAGCTTTTCAATTTACCCCTGACTTTCAACTTAAATCGTCAATTGCTTGATGAACGCTGGAAAAATCTTCAGCGTACGGCGCACCCTGATAATTTCTCTGTTCAAGATACGGCATCCCAAAGAATTGCAATGCAATATTCGGTGCGTATCAACGAGGCATACCAGCGGCTCAAACTTCCCCTTAAACGAGCTGCTTACCTTTGCGAGTTAAATGGTGCTTCTATCAAGGCAGAAGAAAATACACGGATGCCTTCTGAATTTCTTATCCAGCAAATGCAGTGGCGAGAGCAACTCGAAGATGCTGATTCGTTTCTTGAAATTGGAAAACTTCAACAAGAAGTCTTGGTCGCAAAAGAGTCAGCCTTTGCAAGGTGCGAGATATTTTTGGATGTTGATAAACATTGGACCAATGCCGCAAGTGAGGTCAGGACTTTGATGTTCATGGAGCGTTTTGAAGTCGATATTGACAAGCGGCGAGATCAATTAGAAAACGCGTAAGGGACACTCCTAGAAAATGGCTTTGCTTCAAATTTCCGAACCTGGACAAGCGCCAGACCCACATGCGCGACGTATAGGTATTGGCATAGACCTTGGTACGACCCACTCCTTGGTCGCCAGTGTTCGAAGCGGGATCGCCGAGTGTTTGCCAGATGCTGATGATCGCGTCATATTGCCTTCAGCTGTCAGGTACCTGCCTCAAGGACGCAGAGAAATTGGGCACCAAGCGCTGTCGAGTCAGTCTTCTGATCCCAGTAACACCATTGTTTCCGTCAAAAGATTCATGGGCAGAGCCATGAAAGATATTGCCAACACTGAAGAATTCCCGTATCAGTTTTTGGACACACCAGGGATGTTAAGCCTCCAGACTGCCGATGGCGTCAAGTCGCCAGTAGAGGTTAGCGCAGAGATTTTGGCAACCCTTAGACAGCGAGCTGAGGATACCTTCGCAGATGATATTTACGGCGCAGTGATTACGGTTCCGGCTTATTTTGACGATGCACAACGTCAGGCAACCAAAGATGCAGCAAAGCTTGCTGGACTCAATGTCCTGAGATTGATCAATGAGCCTACTGCCGCAGCATTGGCGTATGGGCTTGATAACGCCAGCGAGGGGATTTATGCTGTTTATGACCTCGGTGGCGGAACTTTTGATATCTCTGTTCTTCGATTAAGCCAAGGTGTGTTTGAAGTGCTCTCAACGGGTGGCGATTCTGCTTTGGGAGGGGATGATTACGATCGCGCATTGGCAAGATATGCTTTGGATGCAACAGGAAAAAAAGTGTTGACCGACAGTGATAAAAGTGCTGTCTTGGTGGCTGCTAGACGGTGCAAGGAAGCGTTGTCTTCAGAAAATAATGTTGTATTCGATACCTTCCTGTCTGATGGTGAACTTCGTTTGAATGTAAGCCGTGAAGTTTTTGAGGCGCAAACCCAGTCTCTCACGCAGAGAACCTTGAGCGCAGTTAAAAAAGCGCTGCGCGATGCTCAAATCACTATTGAAGATATCAAGGGTGTGGTGATGGTGGGCGGTTCTACCCGCATGCCCATGGTTCAGAAGGCGGTTGGGGAATTGCTTCATTGCCAGCCGCTGAATAATTTAAACCCAGACGAAGTCGTCGCTCTTGGAGCAGCACTTCAAGCCAATCAACTGGTCGGCAACAACACAGATGGCAATCTGCTCTTGCTTGATGTGATACCGCTTTCTCTGGGTATCGAAACCATGGGCGGTCTTGTGGAGCGAATCGTCCCGAGAAATCAAACCATTCCTACGGCAATGGCACAAGACTTCACTACCTACCAAGACGGACAAACTGCGCTTGCTCTGCATATCGTTCAAGGTGAACGTGACTTGGTCAAAGATTGTCGAAGTCTTGCACACTTCGAATTGCGTGGCATCCCACCTATGGCTGCAGGCGCTGCACGCATCAGAGTTACCTTTACTGTGGATGCGGATGGACTCCTGTCGGTAGCAGCCAAAGAAATAAACAGTGGGGTTGAATCGCAAATTGAGGTTAAGCCCAGTTATGGTTTGTCAGATGAACAAATCACCTCCATGCTGCAAGACAGTTTTCACACTGCTGAGATCGATAAACTGGCCAGAGCATTGGCGGAGTCCCGTCTTGAAGTTGATCGTATGTGCTTGGCCACAAATGCTGCTTTGGAAAAAGATGCCTATTTATTGGCAGAAGCAGAGCTTGAACACATCAAACAGTTGATGAAATTGGCTCTAGAGTCCAAAAGTTTGGATGATGCGATAGCCATTGAAAATGCGACAGAAGCACTTGCAAAAGGTACCGAGGCTTTTGCAGCTTTGCGAATGAATGAAAGTATTCGCCAGGCTTTATCTGGCAAAACCATAGAATCTCTGTGATGACAATAATTCGAATACTCCCGCACGCAGAGTACTGTCCAGAAGGCCGAGAAATTCAAGCCATCGCTGGCACGTCAATTTGCGAAGCCCTGCTAGACAATGCCATTTCGATTGAACACGCTTGTGACATGAGTTGTGCCTGTACCACCTGCCATGTGATCGTCAAGGAAGGCTTAGCAAGTCTCAACCCCGCCCAAGAGGAAGAAGATGACTTGTTAGATCGTGCGTGGGGCTTAGAGCCTAACTCTCGCTTAGCTTGCCAAGCCTTATTGGGCAATCAAAACTTGGTCATCGAAATACCTCGCTACACCATCAACCACGCCAAAGAAAATCACTGATCGTCCATGCGTCAAATTGTTTTAGATACCGAGACTACCGGGCTTTCCGCTGAAGCCGGAGACCGGATCATTGAAATTGGCTGTGTTGAGTTAGTTAACCGCAAATTGACTGGTCGAAACTTTCACTACTACTTGAACCCAGAGCGTGAAAGTCACGAAGATGCACTTAAAGTTCACGGCATCAGCAATGAGTTTCTTTTAGATAAACCTAAATTTTTTGAGATTTTTGAAGAGTTTCTTGAGTTCATCCGAGATGCTGAATTAATCATTCACAACGCTTCTTTCGATGTGGGATTTATCGACAAAGAACTGTCCTCGTGTGGCGCTTTGCCTTTGCAAAACCATGTTGTAAAAATTCTGGACACCTTGGCTATGGCCAAGGAAATCTATCCTGGCAAGCGAAATTCTTTAGATGCTTTATGTGACCGATTGGGTGTTAATAATTCTGCTCGCACACTGCATGGCGCTTTGCTTGACGCTGAATTGTTGGCAGACGTTTATGTATTTTTGACCCGCGGCCAGAACGCTTTGATGATGGAAGATAGCCAGACACACGATTCCGCTGGTAACAGTATAAAAATTGACTTATCGGTTTTCCCTCTTTTCATCGTTATGCCAGAAGCCGAGGAATTGCTGGCGCATGAGCAGGTTCTTGCTGAAATTGACAAAGCCAGCAATGGAAAAACCATGTGGCGGAACATTGCGGTGTAAAATTAACGCATGGGTCGTTAACTCAGCGGTAGAGTGCCACCTTCACAC
>CAMDIP010000206.1 GCA_945899335.1 Bordetella parapertussis | reverse complement strand
ATCAAGTGCTGTCGATCGTTTGTTTGGATCTTTGTTTCTGGACAGCAGCAAGTTTCGACAAGAGCTGAGCTGGGCTCCACCTTTTTCACCGCAACAGGGCTTAGCTGAAACCGTCCAATGGTTTCTTAACGCGCAAGCTAATCGTTCCTGATCCAAGGTACACCGTATGTACCTTTCAGACCTCCTCTTCTCCCAAGGCTTTGGCACCCGCCGCATTTGCGCGGGGTTGGTGCAAAAGGGCCTTGTCAAGATCGACACAGGCACTGGCCTGCAACTCATGGATGAGGACCAAGACACCACGCCTACAGAAGGCATGCCCTACGAGGTCCAGGGCGTGAGTTGGCAATTTCACACCAAGGCCTACATCCTGTTGCACAAGCCTGCAGGTACCGAGTGTTCGCACAAGCCCTCTGTTTGGCCCAGTGTTTACAGCCTATTGCCAGCACCTCTGCGTCATCGTCCCGCCAAAACTGGTCTTCAAGGCGTGCAAGCGGTGGGGCGTTTAGACCAAGACACCACCGGCATATTGCTGTTGAGTGACGATGGTCAGTTCATTCACCGCATGAGTTCACCCAAGCACCATGTACCCAAGTTGTACGAACTGACCACTGCTGATCCCCTAGACGACAAGGTGTGTCAAAAGCTTCTTGCAGGCGTAGTTCTTAACGACGACCCAAAGCCAGTGATGGCCGCTGCTTGCGAACAAGTTGGCACCCACCAAATGCACCTGACCTTGACCGAGGGTAAGTACCACCAAGTCAAACGTATGTTGGGCGCTGTGGGTCACAAGGTGGTGGGTTTGCACCGCTCACGAATAGGCGGTTTGGTGTTGCCAATCGATTACGCCCCTGGGCAGTGGCGATGGTTGGACGAGCAAGATTTGGCCCGATGTTCTTCAGCCTAAGCCAAACCCTTTAAAAACCTTACTACCAAATCCAAGCTTATTTGCGCTTGGTCTTTGTGCGGCGAATGGCCGCAATTGGGCAGCACATGGCGCTCTACCGTGTCCGCAGTGTGCAACTCATCTATGTGACGCAAACTGCCATACGCGTCATCCACGCCTTGCAGCCCCAGCACGGGTGCAGTGATGGCTTTGCATTCCTCGCGAATGTCAAAGCTTCGGAACGCCTGCGACAGCCAGACATCGTTCCATTGCCAAAAAGCGCAGTCCACATCGGCGTGGTAGCGCAACAGCTTTTGGCGTAAATCCCCCTCTTCATAACCCTCTTTGGCTGCCTGTATGGCATTGATGGTCATGTCTTCCACCAGTAGGTGCGGGGCCATGACCAAACAGCCCGCTACGGGAAACCGTGCGGCGTGCAGCAGGGCGATGGTGGCGCCATCCGAGTGGCCGATCAACACGGGATTCTCAATGCCCCAATCTTTTAGCAGCGAAGGCAACACTTCCCAGGCCTCACGGTGCATATAGTCTGCACTCAGGCGACCGCTGCCTCGGACATCGGGGATGGCGGACGACTGCCCATAGCCGCGACGGGAATACACCCAGCCAGCGCGGCCTGCGGCTTGGCAAACCTGCAGCGGCCAGTTACCCGCACGGCCTTGCCACATAGCGACCGAACCCAGGCCCTCATGCAGGAAAACCAAGGGGGCGAGGGTGCTTGGACCAGGGATTTGAAGAACTTCCATGCCCGCACAATACCTCATAGACGCAGTCATAATTTGTCAGTACATTCAATGGATTTGACAAATAAAACTCTCTCCCAATGGATCAACCCTCAGAAAATGACGCTGAAATCCTGAAAAGCTTGCGCGAAGCCGCTGGTTTGGATGTGGCGCAGTTGGCTGCCATGGCCAATTTGTCGGCAGGTCAGGTTCGTCAATTGGAAGAGGGCGGGGACTCTCATTTTTACTCCCCTCAAATCAAGGCGCAAAGTATGCGACGAGTGCTGCGTTTGCTGCAAAACCAGCCAAGCGCGGAGGAGGCCGCTGCCCTAGCAGCTTTAGAGCAAGTGCCCAAGTCGGTGAATGTGATCGACGACATCATCCGGCTGTCTGAAACAAACCTTAAAAGCACCATAGACACCTCGCTGGTACGGCGCCCGTCCAGCCCTTACAAAGCTTTGTTGGTGGTTGGCGCGGCCTTGGTTGTGGTGTTTCTGCTGCTGAATTGGCAAGCCAACCAAACACAGCCGCAAAACCTGTTCTCAGAGTGGATAGAGCCTTTTACAGCCAAGCCAGTCGCTGAAGCTGGGCTGGCCCAAGAAGAGCCTTTGGCGCCAGCCTCTTCACCCGTAAAACCCATAGAAGCCGGAACAACCGTTACTGAAAACATTTCCCCAGGCCTTGTCAGCCCCGCGGCAGTTGTTGCACCCAGTGTGTCTGCCGTTGTTGCTCCAACTGTTGTCGAGGTCAAGCCCCCCCCTGCAGAACAGCCCAAACTCCCAATCAAACTGATAGAGCCCGCAGTAGCTTCAATGACCAGTTCGCAGGGGGCGGGCGACTGCAAGTTGCTGACGGCAGAGCCCACGCCTGCGCGGCCCGTATCTGTCAACAAACCGGGTACCTATGTCTATTTGCTTCCCACAAAAGATGTTCAAGTGTGTGTGGATGATGGCAAGCGGGTACGAACCGTGGTGAACCTGAAAGCGGGGGAGGGCCGAAGCATCCATGGTGCTTCCCCTTGGGTGATCGGTTCAAACCAAATGACCGCTGTTCAGGTGTATTTCCAAGGCTCTAAAGTGATGATTCCTAAAGATGTAGGTCAACGCATTGTGCTCAAAGAGCAGGCACTTCAAAACTGATTTCAAAATTTGCCACAATAGAGCATCTACTTACTGCCCGGGTGGTGAAATTGGTAGACACAGCGGACTTAAAATCCGCCGCTTTCGTGAATAACGGGCGTATCGGTTCGATTCCGATCCCGGGCACCATAATTAAATAAAAGTCTTTCAACGAGAGTATTTACTAACTTTCAGCTGAAATTCTATCGTTGCACAGTCGTTGCACAAAATGAGTCTTGGGATTAGACTTTGTGCAACGCATTTTCGTTTGCTGTTTTTTCATCC
>CAMDIP010000205.1 GCA_945899335.1 Bordetella parapertussis | reverse complement strand
ATGCACTCGTACAAGCCATCTAACTCTTCACGTTCTTTGGGTGACTGCAGTCGTTCTTTTTCAGGGGGCAGTGTGTCATTCACCAAATAAGGCTTGATGGAGTTGTACTGGTTGAAGAACTGCGTCATGTCGACGATCAAGTCGCGCACAACAGGCAAGCCAGGCAGGGGCTTCAAGGTGATAACGCCGGGCAGTGTAAGCATATTGGTCAGACAAGCTAAACCATTTTTGCCGTTGATGTTCATGGCGTCGGAGCCACACACACCTTCGCGGCATGAACGTCGGAATGACAGGGTTGGGTCTTGGGCTTTGAGTTTCATCAAGGCGTCTAGCAACATGCGCTCATGGCCGTCGAGTTCCACCTCGATGGTTTGCATATAGGGCTTGGCGTCTTTTTCGGGGTCGTAGCGATAAATTTTGAAGGTGCGTTTCATTTAGAAGGTCCTGACTTTGGGAGGAATGCTTTCGGTGGTCAGTGGTTGCAATTTGACAGGCTTGTAGGTCAAGCTGTTGCTGTCGCTGTGCCACAAGCTGTGCTTTAACCACTCTTCGTCGTTTCGGCCGTTGGGGTGTTGGGGGGTGTCAGCGTAGTCGTCCACCGTGTGTGCGCCGCGGCTTTCGCGTCTTGCAGCAGCAGAGACCATGGTGGCTTGGGCGCACTCGATGAGGTTTTCTACTTCCAAGGCTTCCACACGTGCTGTGTTGAAGATCTGTGACTTGTCTAACAGTCCAATAGCTTGGACGCGTTCGCGCAAAGCCGCAATTTTGCCAACCCCTTCATCCAAGCTGGCTTGGGTGCGGAATACGCCTGCATGCTGCTGCATGGTCGCGCGTATATCGTTGGCCACATCTTGAGCGTATTCGCCGCTGGTCGCGTTTTGCAACCGCGCCAAACGCGCCAAGGTGCGGTCGGCGGCATCGGCGGGCAGTGGTTTGTGGGTTTTGTTTTTCTGGTGAAACTCAACAATGTGGTTGCCTGCCGCTTTGCCAAACACCAGCAAATCGAGCAGCGAGTTGGTGCCCAATCGGTTGGCACCGTGCACCGACACGCAAGAGCATTCGCCTACCGCATACAAGCCATTGACCACCGCATTGTGATCGGTGGTGTTTTGCGTGACCACTTGGCCATGGATGTTGGTAGGGATGCCGCCCATTTGGTAGTGGATGGTGGGCACCACAGGGATGGGCTCTTTGGTGATGTCGACATTGGCAAAGTTGTGGCCAATCTCGTACACCGAAGGCAGTCGTTTCATGATGGTCTCGGCACCAAGGTGATCGAGCTTCAAATGCACATAGTCTTTGTTGGGGCCACAGCCTCGACCTTCTTTGATTTCTTGGTCCATGCAACGCGAGACAAAGTCGCGTGGGGCCAAATCCTTCAAAGTAGGTGCGTAACGCTCCATGAAGCGCTCACCGTTGCTGTTGAGCAAAATCGCGCCCTCGCCACGGCAGCCTTCGGTGAGCAACACGCCAGCACCGGCCACGCCCGTGGGGTGGAATTGCCAAAACTCCATATCTTCTAAGGGAATGCCGGCGCGTGCGGCCATCCCTAAGCCGTCGCCGGTGTTGATGAAAGCGTTGGTCGACGCGGCAAAAATACGGCCAGCACCACCAGTGGCCAAGAGCACAGTTTTGGCTTCCAAAATATGCACGTCACCGGTTTCCATCTCTAGCGCGGTGACACCAACGACATCACCCTCGGCGTCGCGGATGATGTCTTGCGCCATCCACTCCACAAAGAAGTTGGTGTGGGACTGGATGTTTTGTTGGTAAAGCGTGTGCAACATGGCGTGGCCAGTTCGGTCTGCAGCAGCGCAAGCACGTTGAACTGACTTTTCACCGTAGTTGGCGGTGTGACCACCAAAGGGGCGCTGGTAAATAGTGCCATCAGCATTGCGGTCAAACGGCATGCCCATGTGTTCCAACTCGTACACCACCTTGGGGGCTTCGCGGCACATGTATTCGATGGCGTCTTGGTCTCCCAGCCAGTCCGACCCTTTGACGGTATCGTAAAAGTGGAAATGCCAGTTGTCTTCGGACATATTGCCCAAGGACGCACCAATGCCGCCTTGCGCCGCCACGGTGTGTGAGCGGGTGGGAAATACTTTGGAGAGCACAGCCACATTCAGGCCTGCGCGTGAAAGTTGCAGCGAGGCCCGCATACCGGAGCCACCGGCACCGACGATGACCACATCAAAGCGGCGGCGGGGAAGAGAAGAGCGTGTCATCAATCAAAATCTCCAAAGAACCTGAACTGCCCAACCCATGCAGGACAGCAACCAAACAATGGTGAAAATTTGCAGACCCAAGCGTATGCCGACCGGCTTGATGTAGTCCATCCAAATGTCACGCATGCCCACCCACACGTGGTAGGTGAGGGCCAAAATAACGGTGAAGGTCAGCGCACGCATCCACTGCGGATTGAAGATGCCAGCCCATGTGTCGTAGCCGATGGGGCCGCGCGAAAAAATAAGTTGAAGCAGCACCAACAAAGTGAACAGTGCCATCAAGGTGGCGGTGATGCGCTGGGCTAACCAGTCGCGCAAACCGTAATGTGCGCCAACCACCAAGCGCTTAGAGCCAATCGAATCTGTCATGGTGTGTATTCCTGAAATCAATAAAGGCTAAACAACTTGGCACCCAACAGCACTGTCAAACCCAGGCTTATTACCAGTGTGAAAACAGCGCTGCGGTAGCTGAATGCTTTGTCGACGCTGTGCGTCGCGTCCATGTACAAGTGGCGCAGACCCGCAATCAAATGGTGCAAATAGGCCCAAACCAAGGCCAGCGTTACCAAACTGATGAACCAAGCGGGGTAAATGCCCACGCCAATATTGAAAGCCGCCTTGAACTTGGCAAAAGAAATATCGGAAGAAATCGATTTGTCAAAAAGCCAAATGATGAAGGGCAGCAGCAAAAACATCAGGGCACCACTGATGCGGTGCAAGATGGATACCCAACCAGCAGCGGGCAGACGGTAGGAGGGCAAATCTGCAAAAGCGTTGATATTGCGGAATTCAGGCCTGTTGCGGAC
>CAMDIP010000204.1 GCA_945899335.1 Bordetella parapertussis | reverse complement strand
CCCAAGCGCTGCTCGATGACGTGATCAGAGTCGACAAAGGCGCAGCCGATTTTGCGGGCGATTTGTCGCCCGACTGTTGACTTGCCGCTGCCGGGCATACCCACCAAGGCCAACACGATAAATACTTCCTCACTGTGCTGATGCACGCTGCGGTAGCATTTTAGGGCTTAGGAATATCAGCAACTCTTGCTTGCTGCGCTTGTTGCTGCGGTTACCAAACAGCCAACCCACGCCGGGCAAATCTCGCAAGCCCGGCACGCCAGCCAAGTTTTGGTTGTCGCTGGTCTCAAAAATGCCGCCAATCATCACCGTGCCGCCATCGTCGACCCGCACTTGGGTGCTGACATGCTTGGTATCGATGGCAAAACCCGCAGGCGTGCTTTGGCCCACGCTGTCTTTGTGCACATCCAAGTCCATGGTGATGCTTCCCTCGGGGGTGATGCGAGGCGTAACCTCCAAGCGCAAATTGGCTTTGCGAAAAGCGATGGAGGTAGCGCCATTGCCCGCCGAGACTTGGTAAGGCAGCTCGGTACCTTGCTCGATCACCGCCTTGGCTTGATCAGCCGTGACCAAGCGCGGGCTGGCCACCACCTTGCCCAAACCCTCGGCCTCCAGCGCAGACAACTCCACCGACAAGCGCAGCGTTCGGGCGGGGTCAAACAAGGACAAGGCCAAAGTGGCGGCTTCTTGGCCCTGCAAACCCATGGCAGGCAGCTGCAACAACCGGGCGTTGTTTTCACCGCGACTCAAACGCACACCCAAACTTCTGGCAAAAGTGTCCGAGGCTTCGATGATGCGCGCCTCAATCAGCACCTGCCGCTGAGGGATGTCAATGCGCTCTATCAACACTGCAACCTGCGCCAACTTATCGGCCACATCGGTGACAAACAACTGGTTGGTTCGCACGTCGACCAAGGCCGAACCACGCGCGCTCAGCAAACGCGGTGCAGGGTTGTTGCTGACCACGCCGTTGCTGCTGAGCAAAGGCACCAGCAGGTCGTGTGCTTTGGCGTAATTGAGGGCAAAGGCTCGTGTTTGCACCGGCTCTAGGGCTTGCATTGCCACGCGACTCTCCAGCATGGCCTTTTCTCTGGCGGCCAATTCAGCAACCGGCGCGATCCACAACACGTCTCCCAATCTGTGTTGACCCAAACCCTTGGTTTGCAGCACGGTGTGCAGCACTTGGTCCCAAGGCACTTGGCTCAAGCGCAGGCTGATCGTACCGCTCACATTGTCAGCCACCACCATATTGACACCACTGAAGTCGGCAATCAGTTGCAGGGCTGTGCGTAACTCAATTTTGGGAAAGTCCATGGACATGGGTGCGCCGCTGAACACCGGTGGCACGTCGGTCAGTGTCTGTGAATGAGCATGGGTTGCACCCATCAGCGCAAAGCAAAAGGCAAAGACAATACGGATGGGCGACTTCATGGTGCCCCCTTGACTGGCCAACGGCTTGACCGCGCTTGCCACTGGCCTTGGTTGTCGGCGACCCACTGGCGCAGCCATACATGGTCGGTGCCGACCTGTGTCACCTCCCCGCCATGCGCGCCCAAAGCTTGTCCGGCCTGCAAGGTGTAGAGCAGGCCCTCGTGGGTGAGCAATGCGCGAGATTTACCCCCTGAACTTAAAGCACCCAGCCACTGCCATTGCGACAAGTCGGCATCGGGGAAACGGGCTTGGTCCTCAACCGTTGGCGCAAGTGTCGGCAAGCCTTGGGGCAAGCCAGTCGCATCAAAGGGATTGAACAAACGCGCAGGCATGTGCCCATAGGACAGTGCAGGTGATGGGAGCGGTTTGGCGCTTAACGCTCCAAAGCGCTTAAGAGTATGCTCTGCATCGTCTTGGTTCTGCAGTTGCAGGGTCAAGTGCGGCGCGCTATTCGCCGACTTTTTTTCGCTGTCCGCGCTGATTACAAAAGCGTTGACCCTCGCTTGCGGAGCCTGCTGCGCAAAAGCTTGCCAAGCCACCAACAGCTTGGGCAAAGTGCCGCTCCAATCGCGCCATTCCTGCTGATGGGTGTCCCTGTTGCTTGTCGAGATGCTGACCCACGCTGGCCAATCTTGTCCAGAAGGGTGGCGCATGGCCTGCAAGGCCGTCACTCTTTGCTGGTGTTGGTCCAGTTGCTGTTGCAAGGTTTGCAACCGCAGCAAAGCGTCCTCTTCGCGCTGCAGTGCCTGCCACCATGTCAACCAAGCTTGGCCAGAGACTTGCCAACTCAACCAAAGGCTCATCAGCAACGCCATGGTGCTGAGCAGCAGGCATTGCGCCGACAAGGGCCAAGCGTGCAAGACCCGCCAATGGCTGCGCCACTGTGGCCACCAGTGGGCACCCCATGTCCAGCGCGGGCTCATGAACGAACCCCTTGGGGGGCAGGCGAGCTGAGCTCAAAGGTATGTAAATCCCACAAGCGTCCTTGTGGGCAGCGCCAGAGCTGACTGGACAACGGCGTAGGCTGCGCCTTGACAGCGATGCCATGGGCTTGCAGCTGGTCTTGCCAATGCTGTACCTGCGCCGCGTTAAAGGCGCGCACTTGAAGGCGCCATTGGCCATCGCGCCATTCAACTTGGCTGAGCTGCAAGCCGCGCGGTGGCACGCTTAAAAAGTCGATGAATGAACGCCACGCTTGCCACCGTTGCTGTTGCCATTGCGGCCAAGCCTGCTGTACCTGCTGCGCTTGGCGGTGACGGGTTTGCCAAAGCGCAGCGTCTTGCAATTTGGGTTGCAAAGCTTGCTGCTGAAGCTGCCAAGCAGACATGTTTGCCTCATGAGCCGCGTTAGCGTTTGCCAGCCAGTGGTCAATGGCAAACACCATGGCAAATGTGGCCGCTGCGGCCAGCAAGCCGCCGATTTGCCAGCGCTGCAATACCGTTTGTCGCTGGCGCTCACGCCAAGGCACCAAATTGAGCGCCCTCATGGGGCCAGCACGCCCAAGGCCAAGCCACCGGCACGCGCTTGCAACTGGGGTGCCATCCCCTGCGCGGCCTGCCGACTGACTTCGCTGCTTTGCAGTTGCCAACGCGCCTCAGCCTGCCATGC
>CAMDIP010000203.1 GCA_945899335.1 Bordetella parapertussis | reverse complement strand
ACCCGTGTGGCACTGCGCCAAGGCGCAGGCTATGTGCGCTGGCTGTTTATCTTGGTGGTCAGCGCTTTGCTGCTGAAAACTGCGCGCGACGCCTTTCTTTAGCGCAGCACCGGATCGTCATCGGGCGGCAAGGCCTCTGGCACAACGGCCTTGGGCGGCCAAGTTACGCTGGCAATGGGACGCGGCTTGCCGATGGGGCGCGTGGCTTGCCCATTTCGCACCGCTTCAATATCTTCCAAAGACGGGTAGAGCCCCATCAACATGTAATCGAAAACGCGCCGTGCAATCGGTGCCGCGTTTTGTGCGCCAAAGCCGGCGTTTTCAACCACCATGGCCAATGCTATCTTGGGGTCTTCAGCAGGCGCATAAGCGATGAACAAAGCATGGTCACGCAAACGCTCGTCGATCTTGGATGCAACGTATTTTTCATTTTGTTTGATGGTGAACACCTGCGCTGTACCGGTTTTCCCCCCACTGGTATAGCTTGCACCCATAAAGCTTGATGCAGACGTGCCTTCAATATTGACCCCCACCATGGCTTTTTTCACGGTGTCGATATGCTCCGCTTGAAAAGACAAGGGGGTTGGGGCATCCAATGTCACCGCTTGCGCTACCCTTGTTTCCACATCCACCACCTCGCGCACCAAATGCGGCTTGCGGCGCGTGCCGTTGTTGGCGATAGTGGCCACCGCTTGTGCAAGTTGCAACATGGTAAAGCTGTTGTAGCCCTGCCCGATGCCCAAGGATATGGTTTCTCCCGAGTACCAGCGCTGCTGCTCAGGGCGTTTGTAGCTGGAGCGCTTCCATTGGGTAGAGGGCAAGATGCCACGCGCCTCGCCTGCGATATCGATGCCGGTCATTTGGCCAAAACCCAGCTCTTTCATTTGATCGTGGATCATGTCCACGCCCATGTCGCGAGCGAGCAAGTAGTAATAGGTGTCACACGACTGGACGATGGATTTGTGCATGTCCACCGTGCCGTGCCCACCCTCCTTGTCGTCGCGAAAACGGTGGTCGCCAAACATGAAGAAGCCTGGGTCGCTGATGAATTGCGTAGGTGAGCGTTTGCCTGTGTTCAAGGCGGCAAGCGACATGAAAGGTTTATAGGTGGAACCCGGCGGGTAGGTGCCACGCAAAGCACGGTTGAGCAACGGTTTGTCGGGTGACTCGTTCAGCAGTTTCCAATTGTCTGCGTCAATGCCCTCGACGAACTGATTCGGGTCGAACGTGGGCTTGCTGACAAAGCTCAGCACTTCACCGGTTTGGGGGTCAATCGCCACCAAAGCCCCGCGGCGGTTGCCATACAAGTCTTCGACGAGTTTTTGCAATTTGATGTCGATGGACAGCACCACGGTGTTGCCCGGGATGGCGGGGCTGCTGCTCAAGCGGCGCACCGCTCGGCCCCCAGCTGAGGTTTCCATTTCATGCACGCCGGTTTGGCCGTGCAATTGACGCTCATAGCTTTGTTCAACTCCAAGCTTGCCAATGAAATCGGTGCCACGGTAGTTGCCAGCGTGTTCTGACTCTTCGAGTTTTTCTTTTTCGGCTGTGTTGATGCGACCGATATAGCCAATCACATGGCTGGCCACGTCGTTGTAGGGGTAATTGCGAAACAAACGGGCGCGAATTTCAACGCCTGGAAAGCGGAATCGTTGGGCGGCAAAGCGTGCCACCTCTTCGTCGCTTAAACGGGTGCGAATCGGCACAGACTCAAAGCTTTTCGATTCCTCGCGCAACCTTTTAAATCGCCTCTTGTCTCGCCCTTGGATATCAATCAACTCGGACAGGCTTTCAATCACCTCGTCCAGCGGGGCTTCGATTTTGGACGGCGTGATCTCTAGTGTGTAAGCCGAATAGTTGGTGGCCAAGACCACACCATTGCGGTCCATGATGACGCCACGGTTGGGCACGATGGGAACGATGGCTGTGCGGTTGCTCTCGGCTTGCGCATTGAATTCTTGGTAGCGCCAAAGCTGCAAATACACCAAGCGAAAAAATAAAAAACTAAAGGCAATAAAAACAAATGCGGTTGCTACAAACACCCGCCCTCTGAAACGACGCAGGTCATACTCGACGTCACGAAGCAAGCTCATAAAGGTCGGTTTTTATCAGGGTCAGGAGCACGTCGCTGCGGAGCAAGCAGCAACACCGACACCACTGGCCACAGCAGGGTTTGGAGCAAGGGGGAAATAAACATCGACCAGCCTGGAAACAAGCCACCCGCACCCATTCGCACGGACAGTTCCAACAAATGGGTCACCAAAAATACAGGGAATACTTGCAAGGCTTGTGAGGGAACATCAAACCACAAGATGCGTCTATGAACCATGGTCGCCAAAAAGCCTTGCACGGTGAACGCCAGCGCATGTTGGCCCAACAGCGATGTTTGATGCACATCGGTGAGTAAGCCCAGAAAAAAAGACATGCCCACGCCCACCTTCAGCGGTTGGTGCACACCCCAAAACACCAACAACAAAGCCACCCAATCGGGGGTCCATGCCGCATTGCCAAAAAAGGCCATGCTTTGCACCATGTCCAGCAGCAAAGCGATCAGCAAGGTCAGCAGCATGAAGGTGGGGTTGGCAGGCAGCAGCAACTGCTGGCCACGGGGCATGATCATCAACGCCCTCCTTTGTGTTGCACCACTGGCGCAGCATGCTCTAGCGGGGGAGACGCCAGCGGCAATTTGACTGGTGCAAGCACCATCACATGGCGCGCGCCTTGAACACGCGCCAGTGACTCGCACAATATGCGCGCAAACACGGAATCAGCGCGACGCTCCACCTTCACCACTTTGGCAACTGGAATACCGGGCGGGTAGACACCATCCACACCACTGGTCGTGAGCACGTCATCAACCTCAATGTCTGCGTTGGTGGCCATGTACCGAAGTTCCAGCAAAGGCGCACCACCCGACTCACCAAAAGCCACGCCACGCGCACCGGTTCGGGTGTTGAGCACAGGAATAGAGTGCTCTCTGTCGGTGACCAAAGTGATTTCGCTCACCAGCGGGTGTACGCGGGTGATTTGTCCCAAAATGCC
>CAMDIP010000202.1 GCA_945899335.1 Bordetella parapertussis | reverse complement strand
TGGACATCAGGGAACTCAAGGCTGATTTGCTGTGCGATTTCATCCCACATCACCATGGCGTGGCGCTGGGCGTTGGATTTGGTGACTACCGTCAACAACTTGCGTGGCCGTGACTGCGCCAACCCAAAGGCGTAGCGCATGATGCGCTCTACCCCTATACGGGTGAGGATGGAGACATCGGTAGCCACCTCGGTGGGGTGACCTTGGTGGACACGCCCACCAATGCCTGCGTACTCGCCCTCGGAGTTTTCGCGCACGATGACCCAGTTCAGTTGCGCTGGGGTGCAGCGTTTCAAAGGTGCATCGATGCCAGGCAAGATACGGATGGGGCGCACATTGGCGTACTGGTCAAAGCCTTGGCAAATTTTCAGACGCAAGCCCCACAAGGTGATGTGGTCGGCAATCTCGGGGTCGCCTGCCGAGCCAAATAAAATTGCATCGTGTTCGCGCAAAGCTTGCAAGCCGTCGGCCGGCATCATCTCGCCATGGGCGCGATACCAGTCCCCACCCCAGCCAAACTGGGTGAAGGCAAAGCGCAGCGCGGGTTGATGGTTGCCCAAGGCTTGCAGAACTTGCTGACCGGCAGGAATGACTTCCTTGCCGATCCCGTCGCCTGGGATGCAGGCGATGCGAAAGGTTTTCACCCTTAGCCCATGTGCAAACCACCGTTGCAGGAAAAGTCTGCACCGGTGGTAAAGCCCGATTCGTCGCCAGCCAACCAGCCAACGATGGACCCGATTTCTTCAGGCGTACCTAAACGCTTGACAGGAATAGTGGCAACAATTTTTTCCAGTATTTCGGGCTTGATGGCTTTGACCATGTCGGTGCCGATGTAGCCGGGGCTAACGGTGTTAACGGTCACCCCCTTATTGGCCATTTCCTGCGCCAAGGCCATGGTAAAGCCGTGCATACCGGCTTTGGCGGCGGAGTAATTGGTTTGACCAGACTGACCTTTTTCGCCATTCACAGACGAAATTTGGATGATGCGGCCCCAACCCTTTTCCACCATGCCAGGTACCACTTGTTTGGTCACGTTGAACATGGCGTTCAAGTTGGTGTCAATCACGGCCTTCCAGTCTTCAGGCGTCATCTTCAAGAACATACGGTCGCGGGTAATACCGGCGTTATTCACCAAAACATCGATGGGGCCATGCTCAGCCACCGATTTGGAAAAAGCATCGGTGGTGGAAACCCAATCGGCAACATTGCCGACCGACGCATAAAAGGTGAAGCCCATGGCCGTTTGCTCGCCCAACCATTTGTCAAAGTCACGGCTAGGGCCGCAACCGGCAATGACCTTGTAGCCCATTTTGTGCAGGCGGTGGCAAATGGCGGTTCCTATGCCGCCCATGCCGCCGGTCACGTAGGCGATTTTTTGACTCATGTGAATGTCTCCTGTAGTTGTTTTGCGTAATAGGTAAATGAGTGGGTTCAGGCTCTTGATTTAACGTAGCGCCCGGGGGCAGGTTCGATGGCCTTGTACTCACCTCGCCCGTATTTTTTCGGCGCAGCCACTTGCTGCCCGCCATGTTTTTTCAGCCAAGCCGACCAGTCTGGCCACCAGCTGCCAGCGTGTTCTTGGGCTTTGCCGCTCCAGTCGGCAAACTGCTTGGGAAACTGGCTGTCTTTGCCCGTCCAATAACAGCGCTTATTGGCCTCAGGTGGGTTGATGACCCCTGCGATATGACCGGATGCTCCCATCACAAAGCGCTTGGGGCCTTGGAATACTTGGGTGGATGCATAAGCCGCATCAATGGGGACGATGTGGTCTTCGCGTGAGCCATAAATGTACACAGGGGTGTCCACCCTGCGCATATCGATGCGCTCGCCGCACACCTGCGCCTTGCCTGGCTTGATGAGGTTGTTTTCAAGGTAGGTGTTGCGCAAGTACCAGGCATACATGGGGCCAGGCAAATTGGTAGCGTCGCTGTTCCAGTAGAGCAAATCGAAAGGCGGCGGTGTTTCGCCTTTGAGGTAATTGCCCACCACGTAGTTCCAAACCAAATCGTTAGGACGCAAGAAACTGAAGGTTTGTGCCATATCGCGGCCAGCCATCAAACCACCTTCTGAAAACTGGGCTTCGCGAAATTTGACAAAAGCTTCATCGATAAAGACATCGAGTACGCCAGTGTGTGCAAAATCAACCAAAGTGGTCAGCAAGGTGGCGCTGGCCACAGGGTCTTGCCCACGAGCGGCCAATACCGCCAAAGCGCTGCTGAGGATGGTGCCACCCACGCAAAAACCCAAGGCGTTGATTTGCGGCATATTGCCAATGCGCCTTGTCACCTCAATGGCTTCCAACGCGCCTTTTTCCACATAGTCGTCCCACGTGGTGTTGGCCATGGCTATGTCGGGGTTGCGCCAACTCACCACAAAAGTGCGGTGACCTTGTGCCACCGAATAGCGAATCAGCGAGTTGGTGGGCTGAAGATCAAGGATATAAAACTTGTTGATGCAAGGCGGGATCAGCAAAAACGGACGCTGGTAAACCTTGGGTGTGAGGGGTTTGTATTCCAGCAGTTGGAACAACTCGTTTTCAAACACCACCGCACCCTCTGTGGTGGCAACGTTTTTACCTACCTCGAAAAGGCTCTCATCCGTCATGGACACATGGCCTTGCTGCATGTCATGCAACATGTTTTGCACACCTTGGGCAATGCTCTCGCCTTGGGTGTCTATGGCTTTTTGTTGCGCCTCGGCGTTGAAGGCCAAAAAATTGCTGGGCGCTGAAGCCGCGGCCCATTGCTCAACCGCAAAACGGATACGCGCTTTGGTTTTGTCGTCGGTGTCCAAGGCCTCGGTCATGCCCATCAAGGTTCGGGTATTGAGCAAATACATGGCGGCAGAAAACGCTGACACGGGGTTATGTTGCCAAGGCTCGGCAGCAAAGCGACGGTCTTTAAGTTTGGGGTTGTCTAGCAGGCCTTGTTGCCACAAAGCCAGCGCGTCTTGGGCGTATGTCGATTGCAGTTGGGCCACTTGCTCGCTGTGAAATTTCAGTTCAGGCACAGCAGGCATGTGCTGCGCTGCCATCTCCTGAAACGACTTAGCGGCGGCGAG
>CAMDIP010000201.1 GCA_945899335.1 Bordetella parapertussis | reverse complement strand
GTGAAGTACTCGCGGCTCCAGTCCACGCTGTCGCCCATGCGGCGCATTTGTTGGGTGATGGTGTTGCCCGATTGCTCTTTCCACTCCCACACCTTGGCAATGAAATTTTTACGCGCCACATCGGGCGTGGGCCCCATGTCGTGGCGGCTGATGCCTTGGCCCTGCAATTGGCGCTCCACCACGATTTGGGTGGCAATGCCCGCATGGTCGGTGCCCGGCACCCACACCGTGTTAAAGCCCTTCATGCGGTGGTAGCGCGTCAAGCTGTCCATGATGGTTTGGTTGAACGCGTGCCCCATGTGCAAGGTACCCGTCACGTTCGGTGGCGGCAGTTGAATGGCAAACGCGGGTTGTTCCGATTGGGGTTGTCCCGTGCCGCGAAAACCCGCCACGCCGTAGCCGCGCTTTTCCCATTCAGGGCCCCAGTGGGCTTCTAGGGCGGCGGGTTCAAAAGATTTGGACAGGCTGTCTAAGCCGGGTTGCGCGGGGGCGTTGCTCATAGGGATATTGGTGTGACACGCTGGTCTTTGAGCGTGTTAATTCAAATAGAAAGAAAAGATTTTAACGGCGCGAAAACCGTGCAACGCTTTTATCGGTTCAGCCTGCTTCTGCAGCAATTTGGCGCAGCGCGTTCGCAAACACCGCAGCCGGTTGACCGCCAGAAATCAGGTGCTTGTCATTGATGATGACAGCGGGCACAGAGTGAATGCCTGCGCTGGTGTAAAAATTTTCCTTGGCGCGAACTTCTTCGGCGTAGGTATCGCTATCAAGGATGGCCTTGGCTGCATCGGTGTCCATGCCCTGCGTCTTGATGATGGCCAGCAACACTTCATGGGACTCAATTATTTCGCCACGACCTTGGTAAGCCTCCAAGAAAGCTTTTTTCAATTGGTGTTGATCGCCTGGTGCGCCTTCAAGTTCGGCCCAATGCAGCAAGCGATGCGCATCGAAGGTGTTGAAGATGCGGCCACGCCCCGTGGGGTGAAACGCAAAACCCACTTCAGCACCCCTGGCTTTGATGTTTTGGTACATCTGCGATTGTTGCTCTGCGGTTGAACCGTATTTTTTACCCAGATGCTCTACCAAGTCCTCGCCACCTTCGGGCATATGGGGGTTGAGTTCAAAGGGTTGGAAATGGATATCGGCCTTCACCTCATTTTGCAGTTCTTCCAGTGCTTGTTCCAGCGCACCCAACCCCACTGCACACCAAGGGCAGGCGATATCGGATACGAAATCAATTTTCATGACGGTGGTCATTTCATTCTCCCAACAAAGTTTTCAAGGGTTAAGCAAGTGCATAGGCTTTGGCTACACTTTGAACCAAATGTCCATCCAGTGCTTGGCCACGAGCAACCAAATATGCGTCGGGTCTTAACAAGGCCCATTTGGCTTTCGCGTCCCCACAGGCTTGCTGCAAAAGTCCATCGGCTTGCATCACATGTTCAAGGGCTTGCGCTTTTTGTTCTTTGCCAAGAACTTGCACCACACGCACACGATCGGTTTGACTGAGTTGACGCATTTGCTTGAGTTCTTGAGGCGTACTTTGACCAAAGACCAGCAAAAGCAAATGGCTGTCGGCCCACAGCAGCAAGTCGCCTAAGCATCCTGATTGTTTGGAGGTGAATTGCAAGCCGATGTTTTGCACCATGAAGCCGCCCTCTGCTTGGCATACAGAGGAGGCGTTGTATCGGTTGGCTTCAGCCATACGCCCCGTGTTGATGAGTTGCCGTGCAAACCCATGTCGCTTGGCCAAGCCTATGGTGGCGCGGCGAAACAGCCGCTCGATGCCCTCAGGCGCTCGCAGATAACGCGCTGTGCGGTTGGTGACTTGTACATTGCGTCGCGCAGCTTGCAAGCGTTCTTGGTTGTAGCTGCCCAGTAAAACCGATGGCGCTTTTTGATGCACAACTGCTGCAAGTTTCCAAGCCAAATTGTCTGCGTCTGCGATGCCCGTGTTGCCGCCTCTGGCGCCAAAAGGGCTAACCACTTTGGCGGTGTCGCCCAAGAAAAATACATGGCTGTGGCAAAGGGAGTGTAGGCATTGCGATTTGTAGGCATAGGGGCCGACCCAAACCAGTTCGCATTCCACATCGGTGCCGAATTGTTTGGCCAAGCGTTCTCGCACCACGTCTTCTCGGCTGACGTAGGCTGGGTCAGCGTCGGGTGCCATTTGGTAGTCGATTCGCCAGACATCGTCACCCATCAGGTGTTGCCATACAGCGCGGTTGTCATTGAACGGCGCTTCAATCCATGTGTGGCGCTCTGTGGGCGGCTTGTGTTTGAACCGCACATCGGCGATGCACCACCGGTCGTCGCCACGCTTGCTGTCCATCGTGGCGCCCACCCATGCATGAAAAGGGGTGTGTGAGCCACTGGCATCAATCACATGGTCTGCCGTCATTTGGTAGTCACCTTCAGGGGTGCCGACACCAAGCAATGCATGAGCTTGGTTTTGTTCAAAGGAGGTGACCTTAGAAGACCAGCGTAAATCGATAGACGCGCCTTGGCGGTTGAGTTCTTGTATGCGCTCTACCAAATACATCTCTACATAAAACTGCTGGATATTGGTGAAGGGTGGTTGTTGGCTGAAAGAAAACTGGCTTTTTTCACGCAAGTCAAAAGAGAACACCTCGTCGTTGCCAGCGAAGGTTCGGCCCACTTGCCAAGCAACACCTTTGGCGGCAATGCGTTCATAAATACCCAAGCGTTGAAAAATTTCCAAAGACTGTTGCGTGTAGCAAATGCCTCTGGAGGATGCGCCTTTGACGCCGACCGTGTTGTCTTCATCCAAAAGTACCGCAGGGATGCGCAGTTGTGCCAATCGGCAAGCCAATGTAAGACCTGTTAAGCCGCCACCCACAATCACCACGGCGTGGTGATGGCGCTTTCTCTCGAGCAGTTCTGGCGGGACGCAGAACGGGTACTCGGGCAGGTCGTAGCCGTTGGTGGGTAGGTCAGGCATTGAGTTCACGGTCGAGGCGACGTCTTTTTTTTTCTTCGTTCCATGCCTGTAATTGCGCATGTACATCCAAGCTTTCGCGGTGCATTTGGTTTTTATCTGCCAACTGGGCCGCCAACTCTAG
>CAMDIP010000200.1 GCA_945899335.1 Bordetella parapertussis | reverse complement strand
TCGCAATGACGGTGGCTAGCCGGTATTGCGTAAGCCCGCTGCAATGCCGTTGATCGACAAATGGATGCCGCGCTGCGCCCGCTCATCGGTGATGCCGGCACGGTGACGCCTTATCAGCTCCACTTGCAAATGGTGCAAGGGATCGATGTAGGGAAAACGGTGTTTGATGGAACGCGCCAACGAAGCGTTGTTGGCCAAGCGTTGCTTGGCGCCGGTGATGAGTTGCAAGGCCAGTGCGGTAAGTTGCCACTCGGCTTCAATTGCTTTGAAGATGCGCCGACGCAACTTGGCGTCGGTGACCAATTCGGCATAGCGTGACGCCAGCGCCAAGTCGCTCTTGGCCATGACCATGTCGATGTTCGAGAGCAGAGTGCGGAAAAACGGCCACTGTTTGTCCATGCGTCGCAGCAATGCCAGAGCTTGTGCTCGGCTCAAAGTAGGGTGGTGGTCTAAAAACTGCTGCACGGCTGAACCAAAACCTAGCCAGCCGGGCAAGGCAAGTCGACATTGCCCCCAACTGAAGCCCCAAGGAATGGCGCGAAGGTCTTCGATGCGTTGCGAGGCTTTGCGCGACGCAGGCCGCGAGCCAATATTGAGCGCAGCAATCTCTCGCAATGGTGTGGCTTCAAAAAAATAATCGGTGAAACCCGGCGTCTCGTAAACCAAATGCCGGTAAGCCTTGAAGCTGTGGTCCGACAACACCTCGGCCGCTTCAATGAAGGATCGTGGAGCGGCTTTTTGGGTTTGCAACAAACTGGCCTCCAAGGTGGCGGCTATCAAGGTTTCCAAATTGCGCCGCCCCAAAGCCGGGTTGGCATATTTGGAGTTGATCACTTCGCCTTGCTCGGTGAGCCTGATTTGCCCACGCACCGTGCCGGGGGGTTGCGCAAGAATAGCGTCATAGCTGGGACCGCCGCCGCGCCCCACGGTACCGCCGCGGCCATGAAACAAACGCAAAGTGATGCCGTGTTCTTCTTCCAAGGTTTGGAACACACTCACCAAGGCCAACTCGGCTTGGTAAAGCGACCAGTTGCTGGTGAAGATGCCGCCGTCTTTGTTGCTGTCCGAGTACCCCAGCATGATGTCTTGTTCGCTGCTGCTGCGTTTCACCATGGCCGCAATGCCTGGCAAGGCGTAATAGTCGCGCATGATATGAGGCGCTTGTTGCAAGTCTTCAATCGTTTCAAACAGGGGCGAGACAATCAATTCAGCCGTGGCCTTGTCGTTCAACGTGCCGTGCAGCAGGCCTGTTTCTTTTTGCAACACCAGCACTTCCAGCAAATCGCTCACGCTTTCGGCGTGGCTGATGATGGCGTGGCGAATGGCGTGTGAGCCGAAGTTATGGCGTACCTGCCTTGCGGTTTCAAAAATGCGCAACTCCGATACGCTGTGGGCGCTGTAGTTGTGGCTGGGAATGCGCAAGGGTCGCGGATCGTTCAAGGCCTGCAGTAGCAATGCTTGGCGCGCTGCCTCGTTCAGTTTGGCGTAATGCGATTGGATACCAGCTACTTTGAGCAACTCGGCCACCACCAACTCGTGCTGGTCTGAGCTTTGGCGCAAGTCGACCGTCGCTAAATGGAAACCAAACACCTGCACCGCGCGAATAAGGGGACGCAGTCGTTGCACGGCCAAGGCTTGGGCGTGCTGGGCGGTTAGGGCCTCGTCCAAGGTTTGCAAATCGGCCAGCAAGCTGTCGGCATCGGTGTAAGGTTGTTGTGGCGGCAACGCATGTCGTGCAGCTTCTTTGCCTGTCAACTGCGTCAGCGTGGCAGCCAATCGGGCGTATATGAAGGTGAGGCTGCGCCGGTAAGGCTCGTCTTGCCGATGCGCGTTGGTGTCCGGCGAAGAATCGGCCAAGGCTTGCAATGCGGGGGGCACACCGACCAGCATGGCCGAGGTGGAGAGTTCGCTGCCCAGCCAATGAATTTCAGTCAGGTAGTGGCGCAATGCCACCTCGCACTGGCGTTGCATGGCGTACTGCAAGGTGTCGGCGTTCACATTCGGGTTGCCGTCTCGGTCGCCGCCCATCCATTGGCCCATACGAAAAAACGGGGCAATGGCTTGACCGCCCAAATCGGCTTCCAAGTCTGCATACAGTTTCGGAATTTCCGATAAAAAGGTGGACTCGTAATAGCCCATGGCGTTTTCAATCTCGTCGGCCACGGTGAGCTTGGTGAAACGCAGCAAACGGGTTTGCCACAGTTGCAACACACGTGCCCGCACTTGGGCTTCAATGAGCGCCATGGCGCGGGTGGTGGTGGCGTCTGCCGGCCTAGAGGTGATGGCGTCTCGCTCTTGCAAACTTTGGGCAATGCCGCGCTCGGCGTCCAAAATACTTTTGCGTTGCACCTCGGTGGGGTGGGCGGTCAGCACTGGAGAAATATGTGCATGGCTTAAGGCTTGACGCACCGCCTTGGCGGTCCAGCCGGCGGTTTTGAGTTTGCCCAAGGCTTGCGCCATGCTGCCCGAACGAAGGTCCCCCGCACGGTCATGGATTTGTTGGCGCCGAATATGGTGTTGGTCTTCTGCCAAGTTGGCCAAGTGGCTGAAATAGGTAAAGGCCCGAATCACGCTCACCGCTTGCACGCTGGACAAGGAGGCCAATTTTTTCTTCAAGGCCTTGCCAGCCAAAGTGTCTGCGTCGCGGCGAAACGCTACCGACAGGCGGCGAATTTGTTCAACCAAGCCAAACGCCTCCTGTCCCTCTTGTTCTCGAATCACATCGCCCAAAATACGGCCCAGCCAGCGGATGTCATCCACCAAGGGGCGTTCTTGCTGCTGTAACAGGGTGCTTTGTCGTGCGTTAGCAGGTGGTCTTGGCATAAAAAATCAGGTGTGGCGAGGGAAAACCATAAGTGACCCCATGCTAGCATTCACACGAGTAAACACGTCAACACCAGCCCCTATTTTGAGCACCGTTCACCTCACCATCGCTACCCGTGAGAGCCGTTTGGCCCTGTGGCAAGCCCACCATTTGCAAGACCTGCTGCAAGCGCGAGGTTGCAAAATCTCTATTTTGGGCATGACCACCCAAGGCGACCAAATCTTGGACCGCTCTTTGAGCAAAGTCGGGGGCAAGGGTTT
>CAMDIP010000199.1 GCA_945899335.1 Bordetella parapertussis | reverse complement strand
GATTACTCTCATGCCCATGCCCTGTTGCTCGACACCTTGGTCGATGCTTATGGTGGCAGCGGCAGCACATTCAATTGGTCACAGCTTCCAATAAACGTCAATGCTCACCTCGTTTTGTCTGGTGGACTCACACCTGCAAACGTGGCCGATGGCATTCGTGCCGTGCATTCGCGCGGACTGTCGCTGGCGGTTGATGTCAGCTCTGGCGTGGAAAGCGCCAAGGGCATCAAAGACGCCGACAAAATTCGCGCCTTCATGGCGGCTGTGAGAAACACAACGCTTGCCCCTTAATTTTTTAAAGCAGCCCATGGGTTGCACCCCTTTCGGAAAAACCATGTCCACTTACCAACAACCCGACACCAGCGGCCACTTTGGCATCTACGGCGGCAGTTTTGTCAGCGAGACGCTGACCCACGCCATCGAAGAGTTGAAAGACGCTTACGCCCAGTACCAACACGACCCCGCTTTCATCGCCGAGTTCAAATCCGAGTTGGCGCATTTTGTGGGACGCCCCTCACCCATCTACCACGCTGCCCGCATGAGCCGCGAAATGGGTGGCGCTCAGATTTACTTGAAGCGCGAAGACCTGAACCACACTGGCGCGCACAAGATCAACAACACTATCGGACAAGCCATGCTCGCCAAGCGCATGGGCAAGCCACGCATCATTGCCGAAACCGGCGCGGGTCAGCACGGTGTTGCCACCGCCACCATTTGCGCCCGTTATGGCTTGGAGTGCGTGGTCTACATGGGCAGTGAGGACGTTAAGCGCCAAAGCCCGAATGTTTATCGCATGAAGTTGCTCGGTGCCACCGTGGTGCCGGTGGACTCAGGCAGCAAGACCTTGAAGGACGCCTTGAACGAGGCATTGCGCGACTGGGTCGCCAATGTCGACAACACGTTCTACATCATCGGCACCGTGGCAGGACCCCACCCCTACCCGATGATAGTGCGCGACTTCCAAAGTGTGATTGGCGAAGAATGCATTGCGCAAATGCCCAACATGCACCATGGCCTGCAGCCTGATGCAGTGCTGGCCTGTGTGGGCGGTGGCTCCAACGCCATGGGCATTTTTCACCCCTATATCCCCTTTGAGAAAACCCGTTTGATCGGCATCGAAGCCGCCGGTGAAGGCATGGAGACGGGCCGTCATTCGGCCTCGCTGCAACGCGGCGTGCCCGGCGTGCTGCACGGCAACCGCACCTATGTGTTGCAAGACGCCAATGGTCAAATCACCGAAACCCATTCGGTCAGCGCGGGTCTGGACTACCCCGGTGTTGGCCCCGAACACGCGTTTTTGAAAGACATAGGCCGCGCCGAGTACGTGGGCATCACCGACCAAGAAGCCTTGGACGCTTTTCACTACCTGTGCCGTATCGAGGGCATCATCCCAGCGCTGGAGTCCAGCCACGCCGTGGCCCACGCCATGAAGTTGGCCAAAACCATGACACCACAACAATCCATCTTGGTGAACCTGTCTGGCCGAGGCGACAAAGACATTGGTACCGTAGCCGATTTGTCCAACGCCGATTTCTTTTGCCGCCCCAGCTGTCAAGGCCAAACCGTCAAAGGCGAACAAGCCATTTCGCTGGCGGCATTGAACGGGAGCAAAGCATGAGCCGCATCAATCCTGTGATGGCTGCGCTCAAGGGCGCTGGCCGCAAAGCCTTGATTCCGTATCTCATGGCAGGTTTTCCAGAGCCTTCGCACACCTTGGGCCTGATGCACGCACTGGTGCAAGGCGGCGCTGACATCATTGAGCTGGGCGTGCCCTTCAGCGATCCCATGGCCGATGGCCCCGTGATTCAAAAAGCCGGCGAAGCCGCGCTGCGCCACGGCGTGGGCATGGGCGAGGTGCTGGCCATGGTGCAGGAATTTCGCGCCACCGACACAACCACCCCCATTGTGTTGATGGGCTACGCCAACCCGGTGGAGAACTACAACCTGAAGCACGGCGTCAACAGCTTTGTGAAAGACGCCTCAGCGGCTGGCGTGGACGGTGTGCTCATCGTCGACTATCCACCCGAGGAATGCGTGGACTTTGCGGCCAGCTTGCGTACCCACGAGATGGATTTGATTTTCTTGCTTGCCCCCACCAGCACCGAGCGCCGTATGCAGCAGGTGGCTGCCGTGGCCAGCGGTTATGTGTATTACGTTTCGCTCAAAGGCGTAACCGGTTCAGGTGCCTTGAACACCGATGAGGTCGAGGCCATGTTGCCACGCATTCGCCAGCATGTGCATATTCCCGTGGGCGTGGGCTTTGGCATCCGCGACGCCGCCACCGCCCGCACCATTGGCAAAGTGGCTGACGCGGTGGTGATTGGCAGCAAGCTCATCCAGTTGGTGGAAGCGGCCCCCAAAGGCCAAGACGCTGAACATGCCCGCAGCTTCATGGCCGAGATTCGCCAAGCGCTGGACGCATAATCCCTTTGACAGGAGAGACACCATGAGCTGGCTAGAAAAACTGCTGCCTTCCAAAATCCAGCAAACCGACCCTGCTGACAGGCGAACCGTGCCTGAAGGTTTGTGGGTCAAATGTCCCAGTTGCGAAACCGTGCTGTACAAAAACGATTTGGAAGAAAACCAAAACGTCTGTCCTAAGTGCAGCCACCACCACCGCATTTCAGCCAGATCGCGTCTCAACGCTTTTCTCGACCCCGAAGGTCGCTATGAAATTGGGCAAGAAGTGTTGCCCATGGACCCCTTGAAGTTCAAGGACAGCCGCAAATACCCAGACCGCTTGAAAGAGGCTTTGGAGAACACCGGCGAAACCGATGCCTTGGTGGTCATGGGCGGTTCGGTTCACAGCATCAATCTGGTGGCGGCTTGTTTCGAGTTCGACTTCATGGGCGGCTCCATGGGTTCGGTGGTTGGCGAGCGTTTTGTGCGCGGTGTCCACACCGCCATCGAACAAAAAGTCCCTTTCATTTGCTTTACCGCCACGGGCGGCGCACGCATGCAAGAGGGCTTGCTGTCGCTCATGCAAATGGCCAAAACCAATGCGTCTCTCACCCGTTTGGCACAAAAAGGCCTGCCCTATATCAGCGTATTGACCGACCCCACCATGGGCGGTGTGTCAGCAGGCTTTGCTTTTATGGGCGACATGGTGATTGCCGA
>CAMDIP010000198.1 GCA_945899335.1 Bordetella parapertussis | reverse complement strand
TGACCCCAATTATGTGTCAATCGCGAACATCTGCGACGGCGTTGCTGCCAAAGTCCCCACGCGCTAAAAAGCCCAATACTCTCGCCGCGGCGTCGGCGGGGGAGGTGAGCGAGCCGCTTTGTTTCAGTTGGATGAAGTTGGCTTGGTCGGGAAAGCCTGTGGGGTTGCCCGAGCGCAAATCGGTTTGCATATCGGTGTCGATCACCCCAGGCGCTAGCGATACGATGTGTGCGGGGTTGGCCAGCAAGGCCTCGTCCAGCGCCGCGCTTCGGCTGAAATGGTCTAAACCGGCTTTGGTCGCGCAGTACACCGCGCTGGCCGCCATAGCGCGTCGCCCCAAGCCTGAGGAAATTTGCAAAACCTTGCGCTTGGCAGGCCATGCGCGGGTGGCTTGCAAAAACACCTGCGTCAGCAGGATGGGTGCGGCCAAGTTGATGGCCAAGGCCTGCTGAACGCTGCTGGCCGTGGCTTGTTCGATGGGCCCCAAGTGGCCAATCACGCCAGCGTTGTTGATCAAACTGGCTTGGCTGAAAGTGCTGCCCTCTTGTGTCTGTAACCAAGCCATCAGTTTGTTCGCTACGGCTTCAGGCTGCGCCAAATCGGCTTGCCATTGGATCAGCGTGGTGCCGTTCTTTTTCGCCAGCGTTTCTAAAGCATCAGAGCTGCCGCGCGAAATGCACAGCAGGGTGTGATTAGCTGTGCAAAGTTGCTCGGCCATGGCCAAGCCCATGCCGCGGGAAGCGCCAGTGAGGATGGTGAGTTGTGTCATAGGTGATTGCTTTCTTGTTTCGCTAGCTCGCAAGGACGATTAATTGGGATTTTTAATTGGGATCTGACCCCAATTAACGGGTAATTGGAATCTGACCCCGATTAATTGGCGGGGGTGGGTGAAGGCGAGTGTATGGGCATGCAGCATCAGGCGTGGGCTGCGAGCTTGCACGGAGGCGGGGGCGTAGAGGGCGTCGCCCCAGATGGGGTGGCCGATGGCTTGCATATGCACCCGCAGTTGGTGGGTACGTCCCGTGAGGGGTTGCAGTTCAAGCCATGAAGCAGGCAGATCGGAGTGGTGTTGTAAACAGCGCCAACGTGTCTGGCTGGCTTGTCCCAAGTGGCTGATGATGCGCAAAGGGCGTCGCTCCCAGTCCGCTTGAATGGGTAAATCGATGGTCTGCCAGTCTTCACTCATGGAAAGCAAACCTTCCACCCAAGCCATGTAAGTTTTTTCCACTTGTCTCGCTTCAAACGCCATGCTGAGTTGGCGTTGTGTGTCAGGGTTGAGCGCAAAGAGCATCAACCCCGAGGTGGCTTGGTCGAGGCGATGCACCACCAAGGCTTGGGGAAAGCGTTGTTGCACCCGCACAAGCAAACAGTCTTGCTTGTCCGGCCCACGTCCAGGCACACTCAACCATCCCGCAGGCTTGTCCACCACCAGCAGGTCTTCATCAGCGTGAAGGCATTGCCAATCTGTCAAGTCTGCCATTGCGCCAAAGCGGTATGCACATCTTCCATCAGCGTGGCGCTGTCGCAAGCCACCACTTGCCGTGCAGGCATGCTGCGCAGCCAGGTAAGTTGCCGCTTGGCGAGTTGTCGGCTGGCGATGATGCCGCGTTCACGCACCATTAGCATCGCGGCAGGCAAAGGCATGCCGTCGTCGATGGCGTCCAAAGCTTCCCACACTTGGCGGTATCCCACGCAGCGCATAGCGGGTAAATCGGGGCGCAAATCGCCACGGTTTCGCAAGGTTTTCACCTCTTGTACCAAACCTTGTTCCAGCATGGCGTCAAAGCGTTGCTCAATGCGCTGATGCAACCATGCGCGGTCTTGGGGTTCCAAGGACAACAAGCCGATGCGCGGTCCTGCCACGCGGGTAGTCCCAAAAAAAGACGACAAAGGCTTGCCGGTGATACGCCACACTTCCAAGGCCCGTGCAATGCGTTGCGCATCGTGGGGTGGCAGTCGTTTCGCGGCTTGCGGGTCGACCAAAGCCAACTCGTTGTGTAGCGCGGGCCAGCCTTTGTCATGCGCCTCCTCTTCGATGTCAGCACGAACAGCAGGGTCAGCCAAGGGCAAGTCGTCCAAGCCATCGATCAAGGCCTTTATGTACAACATGGTGCCGCCCACTAACAGCGGTAATTTGCCTCTGGCGCGTATCTCGTGGATCAAAACGGTGGCGTCTCGTGCAAAGTCAGCGGCGCTGTAGCTTTGCGCTGGGTTGCGTATGTCAATCAGGTGGTGTACCACCGCTTCGCGCTCGGCAAGCGTCGGTTTGGCTGTGCCAATGTCCATACCTTGGTAGACCAAGGCTGAATCGACGCTGATAATTTCAACCGGCCACAACTTGGCCAGCGCCAAGGCCACCGCGGTTTTGCCGCTGGCGGTGGGCCCGACCAGCGCTAAGGCGTCCCAAGCGGGAAACAGCTCAGTCGGTTTGGACGGGTTCACCATGCCACTGCACCAAGGTCCAAGCGGTCAAGGCCAGCACGGTGCCCCAAAAAGCGATGCCATGCGCCAGCGGAAACAAGCTGCCGTCAATGCTGTGGCTCAGCCACAAGCCCGTGCCAAAGGCCGCCACCATCATCAAAAAACCATTCATCGCCGAGGCCGCACCCGCAGACAAAGGAAAGGGCCCCACCGCGCCGCTTTGGCCAATCGGTTGGTGTACACCGTGGGCCAGCACCATGGGGTACATGCTCAGTACCAAGCCCATGGCGGTGGGTTCACCCCCATAGACCATCCAACACAAAGACATGCCGCTGCCAAAGCTAAACAGGCCTGCCAGCGCAATGGTTTTGCGCACACCCAAGTGGCGCAGTAAAAACCGGCACACGACCGTGCCGGTGATGTAGACCACCGACATTGATGCCAATATCCAGCCCAGCTGCAAACCTGTGAGATGCAGCACCTCGATGAAGATGAACGATGAACTGGCAAGGTAGGTGAACAAAGCCCCATAAGCTGCCAGAGACAACAAGGCAAATGCACGAAATGTGGGGTTGCGCAACACCTCGCCCCAAATGCGCAGCATGGTGGGCAGGTGCATGGCATTCGGGTTGCGGGTGGTGATGGTTTCTTTGAAACGCCAAGCCACCAAGCACATGGTGAACAAGGCATAGGTCACCACCGACACCATCGCCAC
>CAMDIP010000197.1 GCA_945899335.1 Bordetella parapertussis | reverse complement strand
CAACAACCCACGCGCAGCCTCACTGGCACCCGCGAATACGGCGTGTCCAAGCTGGCCAATATTTTGTTCAGCGCCCATTTGGCCAAGGTCTTGGAAGGCTCAGGGGTGTCAACCTATTCGCTCCACCCCGGCGTTGTGGACACCGAGGTTTGGCGTGAAGTACCGCGTTTTGTCAGGCCCTTGTTACGCCTGCGTGGACTGCTCACACCCGAAGAAGGGGCACAGACCAGCCTCTATTGCGCCTTGCAAGTACCGGCGATTGAAAGCGGTTTGTACTACGATAAATGCCGCGTTAAAACCCCATCGCGCATTGCACAAGATGCACAACTGGCAGAACAACTGTGGAATAAATCTGTGCAATGGGTGAAAACGGAATAATGAAAAAACACATGACCCAGCTTTGTAAACCATGAGCACCTCACCCATTCTTCGCATCGAGCCCTTGGTCTTTCCGTGGCAAACCATCGACCCCTTTTTGTTTTGTGTTCACCACCTAGACCACTACCCTCAAGGTAATTCATCCATGGGTCCAGCGGCTTCTTTGGCGGGGCGCAACCTAGGCCAAGACTTTGCTGGCAAAGACGGATGGAGCATGTACCACGGCATGACCATCCCAGGTTTTCCAGCACACCCGCACCGTGGCTTCGAGACGGTCACTATCGTGCGGCAAGGCCATATCGATCACTCTGATTCGCTAGGCGCCACCGCCCGCTTTGGCCCAGGCGACGTTCAATGGCTCACCGCTGGCCAAGGCATCGTGCATTGCGAAATGTTTCCCTTGCGCCATACCGATCAAGCCAACACCGCCGAGCTCTTTCAAATCTGGCTCAACCTGCCTGCCAGCCACAAAATGGTCAAGCCGCACTTCACCATGCTGTGGGGTGAACACATTCAAGACGTGCGCCACCTTGACGCCCAAGGCTTGGTTACCGACATCCGCGTGGTCGCTGGTAGCTTGCAAGAGGCCAAGGGTTTGCCGCCACCGCCCGATTCTTGGGCAAGTCAATCCGAGGCAGATGTGGCCATCTTCACGGTGCGCATGGCCGCAGGGGCGCGCTGGACACCACCGCCTGCACAGGCAGGAACACGTCGTCAGTGGTATGTGTTTCAAGGTCAGGGATTGCGCATGGCGGGGCAGCCGGTTGCGGTGAAATCAGCGGTTGAGGTTCGCGCACAAGAAGGCATTGAAATTGTGAACGGCGACAGCCCCAGTGAGTTGTTGATGCTGCAAGGCCGCCCGATTGGCGAGCCGGTGGCGCAGCACGGCCCGTTTGTGATGAATACGCGGACTGAAATAGAGCAAGCGTTTGAGGATTACCGCCGCACAGAATTTGGTGGCTGGCCTTGGCAGGGCCCTGACCCCGTCCATGCCCGCGAAAAAGGGCGTTTTGCCCTGCATGCCGACGGGCAACTTGAAGAGCGTTAAGTTCTGCCCGCGTTTGGGGGGGAAGCGATTTCAGTGAGCGTCACCTCTTCCAAGACTTCCAACTCTCTTTGGGCTTGCAACGCAGCTTTGCGCCGCGCCAATATATCTTCACGCGCGGCGGTTTGGAACAGCAACCAATCGGTCCGGTCCTTAGCGCGCGGCAAGCCTAAAAAAAGCAACAAAATAGCCAAATAGCTCAAGAGGTAGCTGACAGCGATTCCGGCGGCTTGCAAACCTATGGCCCAAGTGTTTCCATCTTGCCAAACTTCGGGCAAGGGAAATAGCGACCACTGATCAATCCAGCCTTCGCGCCAAAGATAAGCGCACCAAGCCACAAACATGCTCCACGCCATGATGTGCAAAAGCCGTTTTTCCAAGCGACCCAGCACCTGACACCAATCTGGCTCGTGAAATTCCATCTAAAACTCCGATATTTAAGCGGCTATCTTAGTTCATCAAATATCACGACCGCACGAGTCCAACCAGACTTATGGCCTTCCCATATCAAAGCGGCGTTTTCCGTGTCTGTATATTTTTGGGCAGTGTGAACTAACGGCGCATCCCAACTCCAAGTATCTGTGCCAGTCAAGCGTACCCGTCGTTAGAGCAAATACATGGTGGGATCTGTTGATATGGGAATTTGTATTGCTTTTGACCCGCACCATTGCCAAAGCTAGGCCGGCCAAATAGGCAGTCACTTGCTCAAGGCTCAATCGCCCGTTGGCACGGAACCACACCGGCGCCCAACCCACAATGCCTCCTATTGCCAAGACGGTTAGTTGCACATCGTCCGCTTGAAACTCGCCGGATTTCACAAGAATTGATGGCCGACCCTTGACAGCTTTAGGGCTTTTGTAGCCGCGTATGGCTTGTATCTTGTGGTTGTGCATGATTTGCTCTACGCGGTGCTTGCCGCATGTCTCGCCGGCCTCACGTAAATCAGCAAATACGCACGGTGAACCATAAACGCCACCACTGGCCACATAAGAGTCACCAACCCCAGAAGCCGCTCATCTTCGATGGCTCGATTTGAATCCGGTTGGTGTAGCCAAGCGTAAAAGCCGGCCCTTGCAACCTTTAACACTCTACACATGGTGGCCACTTTATATTCATGCCGGTGTTCATTGATGAAGCGGTACTTCACTCGAGCTCCTTTGCAAAGTACCGAGCGGCCTTTTTTAGAATGTCGCGCTCCTCCTCTATGCTGTGAAGTTGAGCTCTTAATCTAAGTATTTCACTTTTTACAGCAAGCAAATCGGTGGCAGGCTAGTCTGTTTTATCTGGCTTAACAGCACTGACCTATTTGTAGAGACTGTGCGCTGAGACACCAAGCCTTGCAGATACTTCAGCGACTGAATAGCCTCGTTCGGTGATTTGACGAACTGCTTCGTCTTTAAATTCAGGGGTAAAACGTGGCAGTGACATGGTCTGTTCCTATGAAGAAATCATAGGCCCGAGACTTCTACTACACCGTGGGAAGTCCAATCAGTTTGCAGCAATGACAATTAGTCTAAAAAGTCAGTTTAACAAGTTAATTCCATTTTGTATCACCCCGATTACGCCAGCCTGATTCTCTGTTGACTCTGAAAAGTTAATCAAGGTGCTGATGGTATCAATCTTTTTAGTATTCAAGAGCCCAACCCAATAGTTGTAGCCTCCTTCGTCGGGCGTTCTATGCAGCACATTGTCATATAGCTTGGAAACCAAAAGTTCATTTGTAGGATTAGAGCCG
>CAMDIP010000196.1 GCA_945899335.1 Bordetella parapertussis | reverse complement strand
GCCTTGCCAATGCCTTGACCGGCTGCGGTGATGAGTATGTGTTTGCCTTGTAATCGCATCGGTTTTCCTGAATTTCCCTAGCCCATGGCACAAACAAGGATGATAGGGCTTCGCAGCCAAGCCCTTGGCTACGGGTTTATGCGGATGAAGCCCGACTTGACGCGGCGGTATGGTGCATGAAAGTATTCCCCTTTTGCCTGAAAGCCTTGCACCATGCGTTTCTCCTCAATTTTGCGCCCTGTGTGGATGTTTTTGCTGGCCGTGAGTGTCGGTCTGCCGTCTGTGTCTTTGGCACAGCAAAAACTCAAATGGGCCCATGTGTATGAAGCCTCTGAGCCTTACCACACCGAGTCGGTGTGGGCGGCTGAGGAAATCAAAAAACGCAGCAAGGGCAAGTTTGATATTCAGGTGTTTCCTGCATCCAGTTTAGGAAAAGAAACCGATTTAAACCAGGGCCTCACCTTGGGTTCGGTGGATATCGTCATCGGCGGCCCCTCTTTTGCTGCGCGTAGCTACCCCCGTTTTGGCATCGCCTACTACCCTTTTATCTTTCGCGATGGTGACCACCTGCTGGCCTATTCGAAAAGCACCTTGTTTCAAGAAATGGTCAATGAGTTTCGCAACAAAAGCGGTATTCAAGTCACCGCGTACACCTACTACGGCGCACGACACACCACTGCCCAAAAAACCTTTAGCCAATGTGCGGACATCAAAGGCCTGAAGATTCGCGTCCCCGACGCACCGGCCTATACCGCCACTTGGCAGGCCTGCGGCGCCAACCCCACGCCCATCGCTTTTGCCGAGGTTTACTTGGCACTGCAAAACGGCACGGTGGATGCCCAAGAAAACCCCCTCACCACCATCGAGGCCAAAAAGTTCTTCGAAGTGCAAAAAGCCATCATGCTGACTGGACATATCGTTGACGGATTGGTCACCATGGTCGCCCCCCATGTGTGGAGCACACTCAACCCAGCTGAGCAAAAAATGTTCACCGAAGTGATGCAAGAAGCAGCTGCCAGAGCCACTGCCAAAATCAAAAAACGTGAAGCCGAATTGATCGACACTTTCAAGAAAAAAGGATTGCAAGTGGTCGAAGTCAACCGCAAAAGCTTTCAAGACGCGGTGTTGAAAAACAAACCTGTTGAAAGCATGGGACTTTTCCGCGCAGACTACGACCGCGTGCAAGCCGCCAAATGAGCGCTGACCTCGATAAGCTGGCCGCTTCTTTTGGCGAAGCGGATGACTTTGTCGACCTTTCAGACACCATCGCCGAAGCTTGGCTGGCATTGCTGTTTTTCTGGGCGCTGGGTTTGACAGTGCTCTACCAGTTCATCACCCGCTATGTGTTCAACGACTCGGCAGCTTGGACCGAAGAGATTGCCCGCTATTTACTCATTGCGACGGTGTTTTTAGGCGCAGTCATTGGGGTGGCCAAAAACAACCATATCCAAGTGGATTTTTTCTACCGTTTCATGCCCAAGGGTTTATCGCGCAGCGTTTCTTTGCTGACCGATGTGTTGCGGGTGGCATTCTTGGCCAGCGCGAGTTGGCTAACGTGGTTGCTGATGCAAAAAATGGGCAACTACCAAATGACCATCGTCAACCTGCCCATGAACATCGTCTACGGCGTGGTGTTACTGGCTTTTGTGTTGATGACATGGCGCAGCGTGTGGGTCATGCGTCGGCACTGGCAACAAGGCTATAGCGTGCTTGAGCGCCCCGACAACCTTTAAGGTCAGCATGTTAAAAATTATTTTTTTGTTTTTGCTAAGCGGCGGCTTGCCTGTGGCCATGGCCATGGCAGCAGCCTCTCTCATTTACCTGCTTTTCGTGCCCAGCTCGCCCCCTTTTGTGGTGGTACACCGCATGGTCTCGGGCATCGACAGCTTTCCACTGCTAGCCGTACCTTTTTTCATCTTGGCCGGCAACCTCATGAACACTGCTGGCATCACCCACCGTATTTACAGCTATGCGCTGGCACTGGTGGGCTGGCTCAAAGGTGGCTTGGGCCATGTGAACGTGGTGGGCTCGGTGGTGTTTGCCGGCATGAGTGGCACAGCCATCGCCGATGCGGCTGGTTTGGGCACTATTGAGATCAAGGCCATGACCGACCACGGATATGACCCCGAATTTGCAGTGGGCGTGACCGCTGCGTCTGCCACTTTGGGCCCCATCATTCCGCCAAGCCTGCCATTTGTCATCTACGGCATGATGGCCAATGTCTCGGTGGGTGCGCTGTTTTTGGCGGGTATTTTCCCAGGCGTTGTCATGGCCTTGCTGATGATGCTTACCGTGGCTTACTTTGCCCACAAAAACGGTTGGGGCGGCGATGTGAAATTCGAATGGCCCAAATTATTGAAAGCCTTGTTGGAGACCTTGGTGGTGATTGCTTGGCCGCTGGTCATTTGGTTGATGGTCACCGAGGTTGGTACCCATGCGCAACTGACGGTGCTGGTGGGTTTGGTGCTGCTGTTTGCGGCTGACAAGCTCTTTAACTTTCAAGCGGTGCTGCCCATCATGACGCCCGTGCTTTTGATTGGCGGCATGACCACCGGTGTATTCACTCCCACCGAGGGCGCGATTGCAGCCTGTGTGTGGGCCCTCATCTTGGGCTTTCTGTGGTACCGCACTTTGCATTTCAAGCTGTTTGTGAAGATCTGTCTAGACACCGTCGAGACCACCGCCACGGTGCTCTTCATCGTGGCAGCTGCCAGTATTTTTGGTTGGTTGCTGACCGCTACTGGCGTGACAGCCGCCATTGGCCAATGGGTCTTGGGTGTGACCGACCAGCCTTGGCAGTTTTTGTTGCTGGCCAATTTGCTCATGCTGTTTGTCGGTTGTTTTTTGGAACCCACCGCCGCCATCACCATTTTGGTTCCCATTTTGGTCCCCATCTGTCAGCAACTCGGCATTGACTTGGTTCACTTTGGTCTGATCATGGTTTTGAACCTGATGATTGGTTTGTTGCACCCGCCCATGGGCATGGTCTTGTTTGTATTGGCGCGGGTGGCCAATTTAAGTGTTGAGCGCACCACCATGGCGATCTTGCCTTGGTTGGTCCCGTTGTTGGGCAGCTTGCTCTTAATCACCTATGTCCCCAGCATTGCCCTGTGGTTGCCCCGTTTAATGGCTTCTTGATTTTGATTTTTTTATGAACAATTGCATTCGCCT
>CAMDIP010000195.1 GCA_945899335.1 Bordetella parapertussis | reverse complement strand
CCGGTCTTCACCTTGGGGTTGGTCAGTTCTTCAATTTCTTCCAACACCTTTTGGCTGCTGACACCGGGTGGTAACTCGGTCACCACCAACTGCCATTGACCGCGGGCCAGGTCTTCGATGATCCAACGCGCCCGCACCTTGAGCGAGCCACGGCCTGTGGCGTAGGCATCGGAAATATCGGCATCACTGCTGATGATTTGCCCGCCACCTGGGTAGTCGGGTCCAGGCAAAATTTGCAGCAACTCGGCGTGGGAGAGCTTGGGGTTTTTAATCAAGGCCACGCAAGCGTCGGCCACTTCGCGCAAGTTGTGGCTGGGGATTTCAGTCGCCATGCCCACCGCGATGCCGCTGGCACCATTAAGCAGTGCAAACGGTAAACGTGCAGGCAGTTGCTTGGGTTCTTCGGTGGAGCCGTCGTAGTTGGGCTGAAAGTCCACCGTGCCTTCGTCGATCTCATCGAGCAGCAAACTGGTGATGCGAGCGAGCCTTGCCTCGGTGTAGCGCATGGCCGCAGCACCGTCGCCGTCACGCGAACCAAAGTTGCCTTGGCCATCGATCAGCGGGTAACGCTGTGAAAAATCTTGCGCCATGCGCACCAGTGCGTCGTAAGCAGCGCTGTCGCCGTGCGGGTGATAGCGGCCCAGCACATCGCCCACCACACGGGCGCTTTTCACTGGACGAGCGCCCACCGCGTTGTTGGGGCCGCCAAAGCCCAAACCCATGCGCGACATGGAATACAAAATGCGCCGCTGCACCGGTTTTTGGCCGTCGCAGACATCGGGCAAGGCGCGGCCCTTGACCACGCTCAAAGCGTATTCAAGGTAGGCGCGTTGGGCGTAATGCCCTAAGGCGATGCCGTCGTCGGATTCAGACGAGGCGTTCAAGTCAACAACAGGTGTATCACTCATAAGGTTCAAACATCAATTTCAATGGCGTCACCATGCAACTCCATCAGTTCACGCCGCGCAGCGGCCTCACCCTTGCCCATCAACTGGGTGATCATGCCTTCGGTTTGGGCAAAGTCCAGCACGCCCAATTGCACTGGCAACAAGCGGCGTGTGTCGGGGTTCAAGGTGGTGTCCCACAACTGCTCGGCATTCATCTCGCCCAAACCTTTGAAGCGGGAGATGCTGCATTTCTCACGCGGCACACCTTCTTTGGCGCTTTTGTCGAGGATGGCTGTCAGCTCGCCTTCGTCAAGCGCATAGGCTTTGCTCGCTGGTTTTTTGCCACGAGCCGGCACATCCACCCTGAAAAGCGGAGGTCGCGCCACATACACATGGCCAGTTTCGATCAGCTTGGGGAAGTGCCGGAAAAACAAGGTGAGTAGCAGCACTTGGATGTGCGAGCCGTCCACATCCGCGTCGCTCAAGATACACACCTTGCCATAGCGCAAGCCGCTCAGGTCGGGTTCGTCGTTGGGGCCATGCGGGTCCACGCCAATTGCCACAGCAATGTCGTGCACCTCGTTGTTGGCAAACAAGCGGTCGCGCTCGACCTCCCAGGTGTTGAGCACCTTGCCACGCAGGGGCAGGATAGCTTGGCTTTCTTTGTCGCGGCCCATCTTGGCGCTGCCACCCGCGCTGTCGCCCTCGACCAAAAAGATTTCGTTGTGCGCCAAGTCGCGGCTTTCGCAATCGGTCAGCTTGCCAGGCAACACCGCCACGCCCGAGCCTTTGCGCTTCTCCACTTTTTGGCCGGCTTTTTGGCGCAACTGCGCGGCACGGATGACCAACTCGGCGAGCTTTTTACCGAACTCCACATGTTCGTTGAGCCACAAGTCCAAAGCGGGTTTGACAAAGCTCGACACCAAACGCACCGCGTCACGAGAATTGAGCCGCTCTTTAATCTGCCCTTGAAACTGCGGGTCCAGCACCTTGGCGCTCAAGATGAAACTGGCACGGGCAAACACATCCTCGGGCAGCAACTTCACGCCCTTGGGCAACAAAGCGTGCAAGTCGATGAAGCTTTTCACCGCGTTGAACAGGCCATCGCGCAAACCGCTCTCGTGGGTGCCACCCGCGCTGGTGGGAATCAGGTTGACATAGCTTTCGCGAACGGGCGAGCCGTCTTCGGTGAAGGCCAAGCACCACGCCGCGCCCTCGCCTTCGGCAAAAGTTTCGTGGCCTTCGTCGGCAAAGCCCTCGCTCTCGAACAAGGGGATGAAGGGGTCGTGGCTCAGGGTTTGCGTCAAATAGTCGCTCAGGCCCCCTTTGTAAAGCCAAGTCTGGCTGTCTTTGGCTTTTTCTTGCGCCAAGGTGACGCTCACGCCCGGCATCAACACCGCTTTGCTGCGCAAGAGGTGAATCAACTCTTGCAAAGGCAGGTTGGGCGACTCGAAATACTTGGCATCCGGCCAGACCCGCACCACCGTGCCTTGGCGGCGCTCGCCTGCTTCGGTTTTGCGGAGTTTCAGTTTTTCCACCACATCGCCACCAGAAAACACAAGGTTTGCCACTTGGCCTTCGCGGTAAGAGGTGACTTCCATGCGCTTGGCCAAGGCATTGGTCACGCTCACACCCACACCATGCAAGCCGCCTGAAAAGCTGTAAGCGCCGCCCTTGCCCTTGTCGAACTTGCCACCGGCGTGCAGTCGCGTGAACACCAATTCAATGACGGGCGCTTTTTCTTCGGGGTGCATGCCAAAGGGAATGCCGCGCCCATCGTCTTCGATGCTCACCGAGCCATCGCTGTGCAGTTGTACCGTGATTTTTTTGCCGTGCCCTGCCAGCGCTTCATCTGCGGCGTTGTCGATCACCTCTTGGATGATGTGCAAGGGGTTGTCGGTGCGGGTATACATGCCCGGGCGCTGCTTGACCGGCTCCAAGCCTTTCAAGACGCGGATCGAGCCCTCGGAATATTCGGGTTGTTTGCTTGCCATGGGGCGCGATTGTAGACAGACAAGATGACAACACTGGATGAAACCACAGCCGGCAAAGCAGTGTGATCTGCACGAAAGCCAAAATCGTTACAGTTATGACATGACGCAAACTCACAAAACCTTGCCCATGTGGCAAGTCCTGATCTGCGGCGCAATGATCGTCAGCGTTGCCATGGGTATCCGCCACGGCTTTGGCCTGTGGATGCAACCCATGACCCAAACCATGGGCTGGGGCCGCGAAGACTTCGCTATGGCCATTGCCGTTCAAAACATCAGCTGGGGCTTGATCGGCGTCTTCTCAGGC
>CAMDIP010000194.1 GCA_945899335.1 Bordetella parapertussis | reverse complement strand
ATCGTTTTGCATGGTTTTCATGCTCTCGATATCGTGTTGAGGCTTGGCCTCGATCATTTGGGTGATGCGGTCCATTCGATGCGGTGCCACCCAGTCTTGGCCTAAAAAATGGGGGTAGCCTGCTGGGGTGATGCGTTGGTTAGCCGTGGCTATCCAACCCTTTTGACCATGGTCTTCGGGGGTTTGGTCCATGGGCAACCAACCTACCCAGTCGTATTTGGCGTCCCAACCAGGTGCTGGCGCCATACCCATCAAATCGTTTTCAGCCTTACGAACAGGCACTTTGCCAATGGCTTTGTAAGAAATATGGCCTTGGACGTCGGCTAAAACCACGTTTTGCATGGGCGAGTGGTAATCCTTGAACGCTGCCAAAAAGTCTTTGACACTGGAGACTTGGCTGCCACGCATCCCTGCAACCAAGGTGTGGTTGTCATGGTCCAAAGCTGCCCAGCGCAAGGCCAACACAAACTTGCTGGTGTCGATGATGTCAGCTTGTGCACTTTGCGCGTCACTCAACACAGGGCCATGGCGTGTGCGACGAACAGTGTGAAGCACATCGGGTTTGCCTTTGACGCGAATACTTTCTTGGCGCGTCTCAAAAGCTTGCCAGCCATCAGGTGTTTGGTACTGCAATGGGTTGGCGGGGTTGATTTTTTCCAAATACAGGTCTTGCACATCGGGGCCGGTGTTGGTAAAGCCCCAAGCCACATGGTTGTTGTGACCCAAGACCACCAAAGGCATGCCAGGCAAGGTGGCGCCTATGACGTTTTGTTCGGGGGACTTCAGGTGGGCGTAAAACCAAATGGCCGGTGTGCCCAAACCAAGATGGGGGTCATTAGCCAGCAAGGGCTTGCCCGAAGCCGTGCGATCGCCGGAAATCACCCAGTTGTTGCTGCCCTTGCCTTCCACCAAGCCAGGCTCGCCTAAAAAAGGGACGGCCAAACTGGCGTGGTTGCTTGAAGACGCATTACCAGAGGTGCTTACTTTCTTTGAATAAACGCCCAACTCTTTGTACAACTTGGCCAAATCCACTGCGGTGGCAGGAGCCTCGCCTGGGTAGCCAGGGTACAGCTGCCACAAGTGCTCGGTGTCCATCACCTTGGCAACGCTTAAGCGTGAAATTTCTTGGCCCCAGTTGCCGCCTAAATCCAAAGCCATCATCAAAGCCCAACCTACGCTGTCAGCAGGCTCCCAGGCTACGCCGCTGCGGCCACCGGGCTTGGTGCCCAGCAGCAAAAATTCGGGCGACAAGGTTTGGTTGCCTGAAGCGTAAAACGCTTGAATACCTTTGCTGTAGGCCTGCAAAGTGGCTTTCACATCCTCTGGGTAACCGGCGTACTGCTTTTGCGCCACTTGGTAAATACCCAAGGTGCGCAGCAATTTGTCTACAGGCAGAGCGGCTTCGCCCAAAATTTCCGCCAATTCGCCGTGCATGATGCGGCGATTGAACTCGAGTTGCCAGCCACGTTCTTGGGCGTGGGTGAAGCCCAGCGCAAATGCGGTATCTGCCATGGAGTCTCCCTCGATATGCACCACACCTGCACCGTCGCGCGAAACTTTCACTGCAGACTTCAAGCCCGAAAGCCGCAAAGTGCCCTCGTGCTGAGGTTGCGCTCTCATCAGGTAAACGCCGACAGCGCCCAGCACCACCAGCACCAAGGCCAATAAGCCCCCTGCTCCCCATAGCAAACGCGCCTTCATGCTTTGGCTGCCACGGGAAATTGCATGGCTTTGAATTCCAAGAACTCTTCCAAACCATAACGCCCGTTTTCACGGCCATTGCCCGATTGTTTGTAGCCGCCAAAGGGCGCATTGCCATTGAAAGGCCCGCCATTGATATCGACTTGCCCAGTGCGAATTTGTCTGGCCACGGCCACCGCATGGTCTTGGTCGACGCTCCACACACCTCCGCCTAAACCGTAAATCGTGTCGTTGGCAATGCGAATCGCTTCTTCCTCGTCTTCGTAAGTCAGGATGACCAAGACAGGGCCGAAAATTTCTTCCCTTGCCAAGGTATCGTTGGGCTTAACCCGCAACACCGTGGGATGCACGAAATAGCCCGAGTCAAAAGCAGGTTTGTCGGCTCCACCGGCGACGAGTTCAGCGCCCTCCTCCAAGCCTTGTCGGATAAAACCCAAAACACGTTCACGCTGTGCAGCACTGACCAAAGGGCCTAAGCGGGTGTTTTCGTCCAAGCTGGGGCCCAAGGTGAATTTGGCGATGGTGGCTTGCACCAAGGCTTTCACTTCGTTGTAGCGTTTGGCGGGTACCAACATGCGGGTGTGCGCCGAGCAGGTTTGTCCGCTGTTGAGCAAACACGCGCCAATCGTGCCTTTGACTGCTGCCGCCAAATCGGCGTCGGGCAAGATGAGACTGGCCGATTTGCCACCCAACTCCAACGTCACGCGCTTGACAGATGCAGCGGCCAGCTCGGCGACACGCTTGCCCGCGCGGGTCGAACCGGTAAAGCTCACCATGTCTACCTCGGGATGACTGGCCAAGACCTCGCCGACCACTGGTCCCAAGCCATTCACTAAATTGAACACGCCTGCAGGCAGTCCTGACGCGTGGATGATCTCGGTCAAGATCATGGCGTTGACAGGGGCGATTTCGCTGGGTTTCAAGACCACGGTGCAACCTGCTGCCAGCGCAGGTGCGACTTTTAAAGTGATTTGGTTCAGAGGAAAGTTCCAAGGCGTGATGCAGCCCACCACGCCAATGGGCTCGCGCACCACCAGCGAATTACCCACTTGCTCTTGCCAATGAAAAGCACGGGCAGCTTTGGCGGCATTGCCCCAGTTGAAGATGGGGCCACCGACTTGAATCATCTTGGCCATCTTGATGGGCATACCCACCTCGCGGGCAATCGCGGTGCCCATCTCATCGGTTCGAGCTTTAAGGCCAGCAACGATTTTGTCGATGTACACACAGCGCTCTTCAACGCTCAGCGCAGACCAGGCGGGAAAAGCCGCACGCGCAGCCAAAACAGCCTTGATGGCTTCTTCCGCCGTACCTTGGGGGACGGTCGCCATGACCTCTTCGGTGGTGGAGTCGTGAACCTCAAGTACCGCAGGGTTGTGCGCCTTGTGCCAAGCACCGTTGATGTAATGGCTGTCGTAAGTGGTCATGCAAACTCCGAGTGGTCAATAAGAAAAAAGTAGATTGTAGGCAGGCGCTATGACAAAGCCCG
>CAMDIP010000193.1 GCA_945899335.1 Bordetella parapertussis | reverse complement strand
CCATACATCACGCCCACACGCTTTCCTTTGAGGTCAGCCAAACCAGTGAAGGTCTGACCTAACGGTGCAACGATGGCGTAGCTGAGGTTGAGGAAAGCATTGCTTTTATCAACACCCTTGACGCGGTACTGCGCATCTGCAGGCAGTGCGAAATAAGCGTCGCAGCCATCCATGGTGTTGCGCAAAGCGCGACGTTGGTTGAACGACAACCACCACACATATTCCACTGTGGTGCCAAGTCGCTTGCCAACCATTTCAGCAAGGTCTATATACAGACCCCTGTCAGCACCCTCAGATTTACTAAAGGGCAGATTGTCAGGGTCAGAACAAACACGCAAAGGTTCAGCGGCAGTGGCAAGGGAGGCGGTGGATGCCGCCAAGACCAAAGCTGCAGAAGAGAGAAAAAAGCGTGTACTGTTAAAGCCAAGCTTGAACATCAAAAAACTCCACAAAATTAAAAAAATATACTTTTAAAAGACTGTCTTAAAACCAACAGCACTTTAAAAGAAGACCTTGAATTAAAAACACCGCCCCGAAGGGCGGCGTCTAAATCACAGCTGAGATCAGTTCAAAGTGAACACGAACAAGGTACCGCCTTCAGGACTGGCAGCAACCATTTTTTCACCCAAAGCGCCGAAGAAAGCAGGAATTGACTGTGTACGGCCAGAGACGACTGCCAAATACTGTTTGCCGTCCAAGGTGTAAGTCATGGGGGCAGCAGAAATGCCAGAGCCAGTGTTGAATTTCCACAGTTCTTTACCAGTTTTGGCATCCATGGCGCGGAAAGTACCTTTGATGTCACCCGCAAAGACCAGGCCGGTAGAGGTGGTCATAGTGCCACCGTTGAAAGGGAGTTCTTCCTTGTTGAACCAGACTTCTTTTTGTGCAACGGGATCCCAAGCTTTCAAACCGCCGCCGTGGCCACCAGGGCCCATTTTGCCGAGGTCAAAGTTCACGCCCAAATAAAACTGGCCGCGTTTGTACTCTTCTTGAACACCTTCCAAGTCCATGCACAGGTTGATGGTGGGTATGTACACCAAGCCAGTTTTAGGGTTGTAAGACATGGGCATCCAGTTTTTGCCGCCGATCAAGTTGGGGCAAATGTCTTTGGCCCATTTTTTCATCTGGGGACGCTTGACGTTACCAGCGGCTTCGATGGGTGCGCCAGTTTTCAGGTCAATGCCAGTGGCCCAGTTCACACCGTTGACGAACTGCTTGGCAGAAATCAACTTGCCGTTGGCACGGTCGATCACGTAGAAGAAACCGTTACGGTTGGCTTGCATGATGACGGGCACTTTTTTGCCGTCAACAGGCAGGTCAGCAAACACGAGTTCGTTCACACCGTCGTAGTCCCATGCATCATGGGGTGTGAACTGGTAGTGCCAAACGATGTTGCCGGTGTCAGGGTTCATAGCCACCACTGAAGCACTGTACAAGTTGGGGAACTTGCCAATGTCAGAAGAGTCATTGCCACGAACAATAGCAGACCAGGGACTTGGGTTGCTGGTGCCGTAGTACACAAGGTTCAACTTGGCATCGTAGGATCCAATGAACCAAGCAGCGCCACCGCCTGTTTTGGCAGAGTCACCTTTCCAGGTGTCAGCATGTTTTTCATTGCCCATTGGCACGGTGTGGGTACGCCACACTTCCTTGCCAGTAGCTTGGTCTAGTGCAACCAAGGCACCACGCACACCGTATTCACCGCCGCCGAAACCAGTGATGACCAGGTTTTTTACCAATGTAGGGGGTGAGGTGATGACTGAACCTGCGGTGTAGTCAACCACTTTGGTCGTCCAGATTTCTTTGCCCGACTTGGCGTCAAGTGCAGTCACTTGTGAGTCGAGGCGGCCAAAGAAAATCTTGCCATCGTTGTAAGAAACACCGCGGTTGTTGACGTCGCAGCAAGCGTATTGGTCAATCGCTTTGGGCATTTCGGGAGAGTATTTCCACTTGACTTCACCGGTTTTTGCGTTCACGGCAAAAACGTTTTTGGGTCCGAATGAAGAAGTCACATACAGGGTATCGCCCACCAAAATAGGGGTCGATTCTTGCGAACGGTTGGTGCCCAATTGCAACGCCCATTTAACGGTCAACTTGTTGACGTTTGCTGGTGTGATTTGAGATGCTTGGCTGTAACGCTGATTACCTTCGTCACCGCCGTAAATCGGCCAATTTTGTGCGCTTGCCAGTGAGGCAGCGCCCAAGGCGGTAGCCATGGCAACTGATTTAAACAAAAGTTTCATACAAAATCCTTAAGGGTTAAATAAAGAACAACAGGAATTCAACTAACTCAGATATTTTAAAGAGTTATATAAGACATAAACTAGCAGAAACCCTAGTTGGGGTATTTAACACAAGGAATTTCTCAAAAAGAAACAAGCTTGTCTTTCAGATGTAAGAAAGCCCCAAGCTGGTCGTCAGTTTGAATTAAGTTAAGGCGTGAAATCGGTGATGCGCATGCGCATTTGACCGCCCTGAAAAAATTGGGCTGTGGTGGGCTCATCGCGCTCGAATTGCGCCAAACCCACGCCTGGGCAATACCACTCCCTTGTCAGCAGGGGGGTTGGTTTATAGGTACGGCCATCGTCATGCCAAAGCATCATCTCCATTTGCCCGTCAACACGCACACATTGCTCAAAGCGACCTGCTGGCGTATCAAGCGATACATCTTTGGCAGCGACAACGTAAGTCATGGGAATGCTTTTGTATTTATCCACATAACGCATTTCAGCCGGTGACTCGTTGCGGCGGCGTAAAAAATAAGGCAGGGTGTTGTGCTTCCATTGGGCGCCTATAGCCACATCGCTGGGCAAAACCTGGCGTGGTTCCTCATCCATCACGGCTTGCTCTTGCAGCGGTGACTTCATTGCGACTCGGCCCACACCCTTGTCAGTGATTTGAAACCAGTATTCATGGCCATTGCTGCTGCGACGCAGCCAAGCAGTAGAACCGTCAGCCAAAGAAGCGCTGCCCAAGTTGTGAAACGCCATCGTTTGCTTGACGGTTTTGCCTTCGGGGTCGTCGTACACCGTTTCAATTTCATAGGTCCAACGCTTGCCGGCGCCCAGTGGAAACAAGGGGTTGTCGTTCGCAGGCTTGTCACAGGCGGTGAGAAAAAGCAGGCTGCAAGCAGCAAGGATGAAGCAGCGCATGGTTATTTCTCAGGGACTTGAGGTGTGGGCAAATCTAAAATCTTCACCTCTTGTTCATCGGTCCCAGGGTTGAGCCAGGTAGGACCT
>CAMDIP010000192.1 GCA_945899335.1 Bordetella parapertussis | reverse complement strand
CGTACAAAACGGCACCGTGGAAGCAGGCCACAGCGCCAGCTATTTCTATATTGGCAAGGACCCCACTTTCGGTTTTGGCACTGCCCTGCCCTTTGGCTTGAATACCCGCGGCCAAAACGCTTGGATGTATGTGGGCGGCGGCATCGAGTTGCTCAATGAGTTCTACAGCAACTATGGCGTGATCAATATGCCTGTGGGGAACACCGGCGCACAAATGGCGGGTTGGTACCGTAAAGAAATCAAAACCGTGGCAGATTTCAAAGGCTTGAAATTTCGTGTGGGCGGCTTGGCTGGAAAAATTTTGACCAAGTTGGGGGTGGTGCCACAGCAACTCGCACCAGGCGACTTGTATGCCGCTTTGGAAAAAGGCGTGATCGATGCCGCTGAGTTTGTTGGCCCCGCTGACGACGAACACCTGAGCTTGCATAAAGTGGCCAAATACTATTACTACCCAGGATGGTGGGAGGGTTCAGCCACCCTTTCCTTGTTCATCAACCAAAAAGCCTTTGCCGCCTTGCCTGCCGATTACAAAGCAGCCTTGCGGGTAGCGTCTGCCGAAGCCAACCAATGGTCTACCGCCAAATACGACATCAGCAATCCTGCGGCGTTGCGCAGACTGATCTCGGGGGGCGCACAGTTGCGTCGCTTCTCACCCGAATTACTCAGCGCTTGTTTCAAAGCTTCTAATGAGTTCTACACCGAACTCAACGACACCAACCCAGCGTTTAAAAAAATCTACACCCCTTGGTCCAAGTTCCGCGACGAGCATGTGTTGTGGTCGCAGTTTTGCGAAATGCCCTTCGACTCTTTCATGGCCAGTATCCGCAAAACCTAAGGCATTCGGTGGTGCCAATAGCGGCGCTGTACATCTCGTTCGCAAACCACTTGTGTGGGCGTGTCGCTGCGCCAATACATGGCACCGCAGTGCGGTGAGTCCCACACGGGTATGCGTTTGTCTGCATAGCGCTGCATTACTTCGGATGCGGGGTAGCCATAGCGGTTGCGATACCCCGCTTGCACCCAAGCGATGCGGGGTTGAACTGCATTTAAAAATGCGTGTGTAGACGATGTTTTGCTGCCGTGGTGCGGCACCAGCAAGACATCCGAACGCAAATCATTTCCCATGCGATCGACCAATGCCTTTTCTTGCATTGCCTCAATATCGGCCGCTAGCAGCACGGTTTGCCCCTGTGCGTGTATGCGCAGCACGCAACTGCGAGCATTAGGCGGCAAGAGCTTGTCATAGTCTGAAGGCAAAGGATGCAGCACCGCAAACGCCACTCCATCCCATTGCCACGACTGACCTGCTTCGCAGCGTTTCATGGGCAAGCTTTTGCCCAGCCAGTGCTCAGTGGTGATGGAACTCAATACCTGCGCCTGCGGTTGCGCCACATGAACCGCAAGCGCACCTCCCGTGTGATCGGCATCTTGGTGGCTCAGCATCAATACATGCAGGCGCTCACCCATTCGTTGCAACAAGGGGAGCCATACCCGCTCACCCGCATCGCTTTCACTGCCATATCGAGGACCTGCGTCAAACAGCAGGCTGTGGTGTGCGGTGCGAACCAAAACTGCATTGCCTTGGCCCACATCGGCCGCCAGCAACTCAACGCTGCCCAAAGGCGGACGTGATGGTGGCCAACACAAAGACGGCAGTAGCAGCAGCAATCCTGCCCACCGAGGCAAGCCACGCCAGCGCCAAGCCCACAAGACAGCGCCTACCAAGCCTCCTGCGGCCACCCACCAAGGCGGTGCAGCACTGTGCCAAACCGCCCATGGCAAATGCGCCAAAGGCTCTAAAACAGAGTGAAACACCTGCGCAGCCCATGCGCTTGCTTGCCACAGTGGGGTCCAAAGCAAACCCGCGAAGGACAAAGGCGTGACCACCCAAGTAACCCAAGGGATGGCCAATAAATTGGCGAACAATCCCACCAAAGAGATTTGCTGAAACAACACCATGCCCAAGGGAGCCAGACATACGGTAAGTCGCCATTGCTCTTGCACCAAAGACCATGCATAGGCACCCAGCCTTGGTTTGTATGGGTTAGGTTGAGACATGAAAAGCATGCCGACCGCTACAAAGCTCAACCAAAACCCTGCCTGCATCAAAGCCCAAGGGTCGATGAGCAACACCACCACCATGGCCAACAACCATTGGGTATGCAAGGGCCAACGCAGGGCTTGGTAATGAAGCACACAGACCGTCGCCAACATGGCGACAGTTCTTTGCGAAGGAACACCCCAACCGCTGAAGACCGCATACAAAGTGGCAAGTAACAAGCCCCCCAGTTGTGCCGCATGGGGTGCAGGCAGCCATAAGCACCAAGAGCGACCCCACAGATCGCTGTAGCGCCAAAGCCGCTGAATCAACCACCGTGCTACCCATGCCCACAAGGTGATGTGCAAGCCCGAGATGCTCATCAAATGCGCCACGCCAGTGGCACGAAACACATCCCAGTCCGCCCTGTCCAGACCTGACTGATCGCCGACCAGCAAGGCCGAAACAATCGCAGCCCACCGAGCATCACTCACACTTTGTTGTATGCCATCGCGGGCCCGCTGCCGCCAATGAACCATGGCCCACGCGCTGGTCTGTCCCAACAACTGAGGTTGGGGGCTGCGCGTACTGGTTCGCACAGAAGCTGAAGCATGTATGCCCTGCTGCCAAAACCACAGCTCCAAGTCAAACCCGCCTGGGTTGACCAAGCCGTGGGGTTGCTTTAATCGCAAGGGAAATCGCCAGACCTGCCCTGCGCGGACGACGGGCAAGGCTTGCTGCCCCTCTCTGTCGTTGGCATACCAACCCAGTTGCAATAACTCGGGTATATCAACCGTACTGCCGTGGCTAACTGCCTTTGTGACCTCAAAGCGAAAACGCCAACCATCGGCATGGCGTTGCGGCAGACTGACCACGGTGCCAACCACTTCGAGGTCTAAGCCTTGTAGCGTGGGTGGCAAAGCGTCTTGCTGATAAAAGAGAGCTCGCCAACCCACACTGGCATACGCCACAGCCGCCACGGCGACCATGGCACTGGCGCAGCAAATGCACAGCCCCAAAAAATAGGGGAATGTGCAGGGTGACGCCCTAAGCCATGCCCTGTGGGCAGCTAGGCACAGCAAACCCGCACAAAGCACGGGCCAGAGATAGCGCCAAGTGCTGCCCAGCTCTGCTTGAAACAATTGCAAAGCATTGCCCAAGACCCATGCCAGCAGCAAGAGACTGAGCCATGACAGCCAAGGGGTGGGGGGGTGCAGGTCGAG
>CAMDIP010000191.1 GCA_945899335.1 Bordetella parapertussis | reverse complement strand
CCATGCCAGACACCACAGCGTGTCCACCGGCGCACAGCTTGTAGGCAAACGCACGGGCGTTCTCGCGCCCTTGGTGTGTGGGGTTACGGCTGCCCACCACCGCCAAGGCGGGGCCCAAGGGCCGCTGCAACTGGCCACGTGCAAACACCAGCAGTGGCGCATCGTGCAAGGCCAAGAGCCCAGCCGGATAAGCCTTGTTGTCCCATGTCCACACCGAATGCGCTATGCCTTGTCCTGCAGATGCCAACCAAGCACTGGTGCGCTGGCAATGGGCTTGCCATTCTGGGGGGTCTGTCAATAATGCTTTGGCTAGCGGCTCCCCCAGCGAATGCGCCAGGGTGTCAAAGGGTTGCGCCCAAATGGCGGGCAAGGAACCGCATAACCGCCACAGCTTGCGAGCGCTTTGCGCCCCCAAGCCTGGCGTGAGTAACAATCGCAAAGCCAGCGCCCAGTCGCTGGTGGTCAGGTTTTGTGGTGTGAGCGCTTGGCTGTCAATGGCAGGCAAGACGGAATGAGTCGAAGACATGGTGATGGCTCCCCAATGAAAGTCACCAGCATAAAAACCGCTGATGTACCTTGGGCGGAGGCGCTGTGCGCATATTCCTCAGCCACACTTCACCCCTTGGTCTAAAAAAGCGACAATACAGCCCCATGGCAATACTCACCATTCTTTCCTACCCCGACCCCCGCTTGCACACCGTGGCCAAACCGGTTGCGGTGGTGGACGACCGCATCCGCACACTGGCAGCTGACATGATCGAGACCATGTACGAATCCAAAGGCGTGGGGCTGGCCGCCACCCAAGTCAATGTGCATGAACGCGTGGTGGTCATGGATGTTTCCGAAGAGCACAACCAGCCCTTGGTGATGATCAACCCCGAGTTGCTCTGGAAGAGCGAGGAGCGTATCAAGGGTGAAGAAGGTTGCTTGTCAGTGCCTGGCGTTTTTGACAATGTTGAACGCGCCACCCACATCAAGATACAAGCCTTGGACGCGCAAGGTGACATGCAAACCTACGAAGCCGATGGCTTGATGGCGGTTTGCATTCAGCACGAGATGGACCACCTCATGGGCAAGGTGTTTGTTGAATACCTGTCATTGCTCAAACGTACCCGCATTCGCGGCAAACTGGTTAAAGCACAACGCGAAATCGAGCGCTAAGCCATGCGCTTGGTCTTTGCCGGCACGCCGGTTTTTGCGCAAAATGTATTGGCAGCTTTGCACGCTGGCGGTCACGACATCGCTCTGGTACTGACCCAACCCGACCGACCTGCCGGACGCGGCATGCAACTGCAAGCCTCTGCCGTCAAACAGTATGCGCAGCAACATGGCTTGGCTTTGGCCCAACCCACCAGCTTGCGCTTGGATGGCAAATACCCCGAGGAAGCCGCCGCCGCCCAAACGGCCATCGCTCAGGCGCAAGCCCAAGCCATGGTGGTGGTCGCTTACGGTTTAATCTTGCCCACATGGACATTGCAAAGCGTGCCCTTGGGTTGCTTAAATATCCACGCCTCACTCTTGCCGCGCTGGCGCGGGGCTGCGCCCATACAACGCGCCATTGAAGCGGGCGACAGTGAAAGCGGCGTGTGCATCATGCAGATGGAAGAGGGCTTGGACACCGGGCCCGTTTTGTGGCGCAAAGCTTTGACCATCGCCCCAGATGAAACCAGCGCCAGCTTGCACGACAAACTGGCCGGCTTGGGTGCGCAAGGTATTGCGCAAACCTTGGCGCAACTGCCTCAGCTAAGCGCTGTTGCGCAACCCCAAGAGGGCGTCACCTATGCCGCCAAGATCGACAAACAAGAAGCGTTGATCGACTGGTCGCTGCCAGCCACGTTGTTGTCGCGTCGCATTCGTGCTTTCGACCCATTCCCAGGCGCACACACGCTTTGGCAAGGGCAGGCTTTAAAGGTCTGGTCGGCGCTTGCTTTGCCCCAAACCACTGACCACGCCCCCGGCACCGTGGTGCAAGCCCGCGAGCAGGGCTTGGATGTGGCCTGCGGCGAAGGTGTGCTGCGGTTGCTGCAGTTGCAAAAGCCTGGCGCAAAGCGCTTGGCCTTTGCCGAACTCTTGCGCGGCCATGCCGATTGGCAAGGCGCTGTTCTCGGCCATTGAAACCTCTCACATGTTTCTAGACCCCGCCAACTTTCGCCATCCCGCGTTTCGCACCGGTATGGCTGACGCATTCAAAGTGGCGCCCGGCATTTGGGCTTGGGGCTTGATGACCGGTGTTTCCATGGTGCAAGCCGGCTTGGGGCCTGCGATGTCCACATGGATGACCTTGCTGGTGTATGGCGGCAGTGCGCAATTGGCGGTCACCCCTTTGATGGCCGTTGGCACACCTGTGTGGGTGCTGTTGGCCACCGCGTTTTGCGTCAACCTGCGCTTTGCGGTGTTCAGCTTGCATTTGCGCGGCTACATGATGGCGTGGCCGCGTTGGCAACGCCTGACCATAGGCTACCTGATCGCCGACTTGAACTATGTGCAGTTTGTCCAAAATCACCCCCAACCCGCGACCGATGCGGCCGGCCAACGCGCTGAAATGGCCTACCTGTGTGGCAACTGTTTTTTAACTTGGGCTGGCTGGCAAGTCGCCAGTATCTTGGGGATTGTGTTGGCCAGCCAAGTTCCGCTGGAGTGGGGTTTGGGATTTGCGGGCGTGTTGGCCTTGGTGGGCATCCTCTGCTCGTTGGCCAGTTCGCGTATGCGCACCGTGTCTTTGGTGGTCTCGGGCGCGGCAGCTGTTGCTGCCTATGCACTGCCCTTGCGCTTGAACATCTTGGTGGCCATTGCTGCTGCCGTGGCGATGTGTTTGTTAATTGAAAAAACGGCTGAGTTGAACAAGGCTGGCTCATGATTGATGCGTTTCAACTTCTCACCCTGCTGGGCTTGGCCGCCATGACCTTGCTGACGCGCTGCTTTTTCTTTTTCTTGAACCGCGAGTTGCCTTTTCCCGCATGGGCGCAACGCGGCTTGCAATACGCCCCCATTGCCGCGCTGGCGGCAGTGGTGGTTCCAGAAGTGTTGGTCAATCAAGGGCATTTGATCAGCACATGGCAGGATGCGCGACTCTTGGGCGCGGCAGCCGGCGTGGCCTATTACGCCTATCGACGAGGTCAAGGCCAAGCGGTGCTGGGCACCATCGTGGTGGGCATGGCGGTGTATTTACCGCTACACATTGGGCTGGGTTGGTAAGCGTCATTGCGAGGAGCTGTCATTGCGAGGAGCGCAGCGACGAAGCAAACTGACGATGCAATCCGCCCACAAGGCCTGCGGCAC
>CAMDIP010000190.1 GCA_945899335.1 Bordetella parapertussis | reverse complement strand
GCATTGATCACCATGGCATTCTTTCTTGAAACCCTGCTCGGTGGCCTGATGGCAGGCATGTTGTATTCGCTGGTCGCCTTGGGCTTTGTGTTGATTTACAAAGCCTCTGGTGTGTTTAATTTCGCTCAGGGTGCGATGGTGTTGTTCGCAGCTTTAGCGATGGCGCGCTTTGCCGAGTGGCTGCCACAGTTGACGGGCTTGACCCAACCGGTGTTGGTCAACCTCATTGCTTTTGTGTTGGCGGGTGGGGTCATGTTCATCGTTGCATGGTTGATCGAGCGACTGGTGCTGCGCCGCTTGGTGAACCAAGAAGGCACCACCTTGTTGATGGCGACTTTGGGCATTGCTTACTTCCTTGAGGGCTTGGGTCAATCGATCTTTGGCAACGACATTTACAAAATAGATATCGGTATGCCCAAAGACCCTGTGATGGCTTTCGACAATATTTTTCCAGGTGGCTTGTTGATCAACCAAGAAGATTTGATCGCAGCACTCATTGCAGCGCTGTTGGTGGCTTTGCTGTCCTTGTTTTTCCAAAAAACCTCCACAGGTAGAGCGCTGCGCGCGGTGGCGGACGACCACCAAGCCGCGCAATCGATTGGTATTCCTTTGAACCGCATCTGGGTCATTGTGTGGTGCGTGGCGGGTGTGGTGGCTTTGGTTGCCGGCATGATTTGGGGCAGCAAACTGGGCGTACAGTTTTCGCTCGCTACAGTTGCGTTGCGCGCTTTGCCCGTGGTGATTTTGGGCGGCCTCACCTCGGTGCCCGGCGCCATCATTGGCGGCCTCATCATTGGTGTGGGAGAGAAGCTCTCCGAGGTTTTCTTGGGCCCTTATGTCGGTGGCGGCATCGAAATTTGGTTCGCTTATGTCTTGGCGTTGTTGTTCTTGTTGGTGCGTCCACAAGGTTTGTTTGGCGAAAAAATCATTGATCGTGTTTAACCATGTTCTATAGAGAAAACGGTCAATTCAAAACCTCTTATCCAGAAGATCAGCAAATCTTCCCGATTGCGCAAGACCGCGTGTTCGTTGCCTTGCTGTTACTGGTGGCCTTTGCCGCGGTGCCCTTCTTCGCCTCCGACTATATGTTTCGCGCCATTCTCATTCCCTTTGTCATCATGGCGATGGCGGCACTGGGCGTGAATATTTTGGTGGGCTACTGCGGACAAATCTCTTTAGGTTCAGGCGCATTCATGGCAGTGGGTGCCTACGGCGCTTACAACTTTTTTGCACGAGTGCCAGACATGCCCTTGCTGCCGGCTTTGTTGTTGGGGGGCTTGTGTGCCACAGCGTTTGGCGTGTTGTTTGGCTTGCCCAGCCTGAGGGTGCGGGGTTTGTATTTGGCGGTCGCCACGTTGGCTGCACAGTTTTTTGCTGATTGGATGTTTTTGCGGGTGAAATGGTTTACCTTGGACACACCTTCGGGCTCTGTTTCTGTGTCTAACCTTCAGGTGTTTGGTATGGCCCTCGATACCGATGTCAGCAAATACCTGTTTTGTTTGTCCTTGTTGGTGGTGATTGCACTGCTGGCAAAAAACTTGGTGCGCGGCGCCATAGGCCGTGAATGGATGGCCATTCGTGACATGGACGTGGCGGCGGCGGTCATCGGCATTCGGCCTATGTACGCCAAGCTCTCTGCTTTTGCTGTCAGTTCCTTCATCATTGGCGTGGCGGGCGCATTGTGGGCATTTATTTATTTGGGCTCTTGGGAGCCCGGCGCTTTCTCGGTAGACCAGTCTTTTCGTTTGTTGTTCATGGTCATTATTGGTGGCTTGGGCTCGATCATGGGTGGCTTTTTGGGTGCCGCCTTCATTATTGTGTTGCCGATCTTCTTAAATCAGTTTTTGCCGATGCTGGCGGGTTTGGCCGGTGTTGAAATATCCACTACCGTGGTTTCGCACACCGAACTGATGATTTTTGGCGCTTTGATTGTGTGGTTTTTGATTGTGGAGCCCCACGGTTTGGCCAAACTGTGGTCGATAGGTAAACAAAAAATGCGTGTTTGGCCTTTCCCTTATTGATTTGCAATTTTCAAGGAGACGATGATGAAAAAAAACAAGCGCTTACTCCCCGCCTTGCTTGCCGCTTTTGCGCTGTCAGCAGCCACGCCGGTGCTGGCGCAGTCCAAAGACCAATTTGTGCCGGTACTGTCTTATCGCACGGGCCCCTATGCGCCCAATGGCACTCAATGGGCCAATGGCTTTGTGGATTACTTGAAACTGGTCAACGTCAAAGGGGGTTTGAACGGCGTGAAAATCTCTTTTGAGGAATGTGAAACCGGCTATGACACTGCGCGCAGTGTGGAGTGTTATGAACGTCTGAAAAGCAAGAACCCCAGCTTTGTACAACCCCTCTCAACAGGAGCCACTTTCGCCATTACCGAAAAAGCCCCTGTCGACAAAATTCCGGTGGTCACCGTAGGCTATGGCCGCAGCGAAAGCGCGGATGGTGCGGTCTTCAAATGGAACTTTCCGATTGCTGGCACCTACTGGGTGGCGGCAGACACCATCATCCAAGCGATTGCCAAAAAAGAGGGCGGCTGGGACAAGCTCAAGGGCAAGAAAATTGGCTTGGTCTACCACGACAGTCCGTTTGGCAAAGAACCGATTCCCTTGTTGCAAGAGCGCGCGCGCAACCACGGCTTTGAGTTGCAACTTTTGCCTGTCACTGCCCCCGGCGTTGAACAAAAAGCCACTTGGTTGCAAGTGCGCCAAGCGCGCCCTGACTATGTGGTGTTGTGGGGCTGGGGTGTGATGAACTCCACCGCCATCAAAGAAGCCCAAGCCACAGGCTACCCACGTGAAAAAATGTATGGTGTGTGGTGGGCTGGCGCTGAGCCCGATGTGAAAGACGTGGCCGATGGTGCCAAGGGCTACAACGCGGTCACGATTCAACATGGTGCCGAACCGAATTCCGATATTGTCAAAACCTTGCTGGCCCAAATCCATAGCAAAGGCCAAGGCACTGGTCCCAAAGAAGAAGTGGGTCAGGTACTGTATTTGCGCGGTGTGATGAGCGCCATGATTGGCATTGAAGGTATTCGTGCCGCACAAGAGCGTTTTGGTAAAGGCAAGGTCATGACCGGCGAGCAAGTGCGTTGGGGTTTGGAAAACTTGAACCTCACCCAAGCCAAGCTGGACGCCTTAGGCTTCAAAGGCGTGATGCGCCCGATCAGCACCTCCTGCATGGACCACATGGGCGCGGCTTGGACCCGCATCCACACTTGGAATGGCAAAGCATGGGAGTTCACTTCCGATTGGATGCAAGCCGACGAACAAATTTTGAAGCCTTT
>CAMDIP010000189.1 GCA_945899335.1 Bordetella parapertussis | reverse complement strand
CTTAGATTGCTTCGGGGCTTCGCCCCTCGCAATGATGCTTGCGTCGCAAAGACGGCTACAGCAAAAAGCGTTTAAGGGCATCCAGCGTTTCGTCAGGCGACTCGGTCATTTGGTGGTGGCCGTTGGGAATGCTCACCACTTGCAAAGCTTTGCCGCTTTCCTTGGCTTGCGCGATCAGCGGTTGCGCGTTTTTGGGCGTGGTCATTTGGTCGGACTCACCCAACACCATCAGCACAGGGCAGGTGACGGCCGCCATGGCTTGCAGGCCTTGGTCGTAGTTGTTGCAGGCATTGAAACCAGTGTGAAACACATTCACGGTTTTGTTGCTGGCCAACACACGACGCCCCAAAGCCAGGCTCGCACCAAACACCCAAGACCCCGCGCCCGAGGGTGGTGCCAAAGTAGCTCGCGAAAACACATTGGTCATGTGCAAAGCTTTTTCAGGCTCGTTCAGCGATGCGTCCAGCAGTGGTTGCGACACCTTCATGGGGTAAGCCGTGCCCACCATCGCCAAATGGCTGATGCGCTCGCCCATATTGGCTGCGGTTTGCAAGGCGATGAGCGAGCCAAAACTGTGGCCCACCAAAGCGGCTTGCTTGACGCCTTGCGCATCTAAAAGTGCTTGAACGAATGCTGCAGCTTCTTGCACCGTGGCGGGTGGTGGACCCGCGCTTTTGCAGTGACCTGGCAGGTCGATGGCCAGCACATTCCAGCCATGGTTGGCCAAGTAGCGGCTTTGCAGCGCCCACACGCTGTGGTCACACAGCACGCCGTGGATGAGCACCACGCTGCGCTGTGCGGGGTTGAAGTCTTTGCCGCCGGTGTAGGCGTAGGTCTTGTGGCCGTTCACATGGATGTACATGGTGGCTCCTTCAAGCTGCTTTTTCAGCGGCTTTCAAAGCCCGCTTCAAGTCGTCAATCAAATCATCGGCGTCCTCTAAACCCACCGACAAGCGTATGGTGCCAGCACCTATGCCTGCAGAGGCCAGTGCCTCGTCGCTCATGCGGAAATGCGTGGTGCTGGCAGGGTGGATGACCAGCGATTTGCTGTCACCCACATTGGCCAAGTGGCTGAAGATTTTCAAGGCTTCAATGAACGCACGCCCCTGTGTGCGAGAGCCCTTGATGTCAAAGCTGAACACCGAGCCGGCCCCCCGTGCGCCGCCCTTCAAGAGTTTTTGCGCCAGTGCATGGCTGGGGTGGTCGGGCATGAGTGGGTGGCCGACCCGCGACACCATAGTGTGTGCCGCCAAGAACGCCACCACTTTTTCGGTGTTGGCCAAGTGACGTTCCATGCGCAGCGGCAAGGTTTCCATGCCCTGCAAAATCAGCCACGCGGAGTGGGGGCTGAGGCAAGCACCAAAGTCGCGTAGGCCCTCACGCCGCGCTCGCAGCAAGAACGCGCCCACCGTGCTTTCTTCGGTGAACACCATGTTGTGAAAACCCTCGTAGGGCTCGGAGAGTTCGGGGAACTTACCGCTAGCCTCCCAGTCAAACGACCCGCCATCGACCACCACGCCGCCGATCACCGTGCCGTGGCCGCTCAAAAATTTGGTGGCCGAGTGGTAGACCAAATCTGCGCCCAAAGACAGCGGTTTCATCAGGTAGGGTGTGCTGAGTGTGGCGTCGACCAACAGTGGTACACCGTGGTCGTGGGCGATGTGCGAGATGGTGGGGATGTCCAGCACGTCCAAGCCTGGGTTGCCCACCGACTCGCCAAAGAGCAGCTTGGTATTGGGTTGTATGGCTGCCCGCCAAGCGTCGATGTCGCCAGGTTTGACAAAGGTGGTTTCAATGCCAAAGCGTCGCAGCGTGTAGTGCAACAGATTGTGCGAACCGCCATACAGCGCCGAGCTAGACACGATGTGCGAGCCGGCACCCATAAGGGTGGCCACGCTCAGGTGCAGCGCGGCTTGACCGCTGGCTGTGGCGATCGCGCCGATGCCGCCCTCCAAAGCGGCGATGCGCTGCTCGAAAACGGCAGTGGTGGGGTTGCTGATGCGGCTGTACACATGCCCTGCGCTTTCCAAGTTGAAAAGCGCTGCGGCTTGGTCGGACGACTCGAACACATAGGATGTTGTTAAGTGAATCGGCACCGCTCGAGCGCCGGTAGCCGGGTCGGGTTGGCTGCCTGCGTGCAGCGTAAGCGTATCAAAATGGGGGTCTGCGTATCCGGTCATGGTGTTCTCGTTCCTACGGTGTACCAGAAACAGATTGTGGGCTATATTGAAAGCCATGCCAGCCGCGCTGGCCTTGAGAGGAAATCCATGAAAGTCAGCGACATACTGCGCCTCAAAGGCACTACGCTCTACACCACCACGCCGCTGGCGCCTTTGGTCGAGGCGGTGCAGACCATGGCCGACCATGATTTGGGTTCCATCTTGGTGATGGACCATGGCGACTTGGTGGGCATCCTCACTTTCCGCGAGGTGATTTTGGCGCTCAATGTCAATGGCGGCGCCTTGGGGCAGGCCACCGTACGAAGTGCCATGGACGATCACCCGCTTACCTGTTCACCGGATACCGAACTCGACGAAGTGCGCCGCATGATGCTGGAGCGCCATGCCCGCTATTTGCCTGTTTTGAATAAGCGCGAACTCATGGGCGTGGTGAGTTTTTACGACGTGGCCAAAGCCGTGGTGGACAGCCAAAACTTTGAGAACCAAATGCTCAAGGCCTATATCCGCGATTGGCCTTCGGAAGAAGAGGGCGCCAAAGCCAATTAATCGGGGTCAGATTCCAATAATTGAGCTCAATTTCTCTCAGGGATAATCCCCCACATGAGCGGCAACACCTTTGGCACCCTTTTCGCAGTCACCAACTTTGGTGAATCCCACGGCCCAGCCATTGGCTGCGTGATTGACGGCTGCCCACCAGGCATGGCCTTGAGCGAGGCCGATATCCAGCACGACCTAGACCGCCGCCGCCCCGGCACCAGCCGCCATGTGACGCAACGCCAAGAACCCGACCAAGTGCAAATCTTGAGCGGCGTTTACCAAGGTTTGACCACGGGCACCCCGATTGCGCTGCTGATTCAAAACACCGACCAGCGCAGCAAGGACTACAGCGACATCTTGCAAACCTTTAGACCCGGCCACGCCGACTACACCTACACCCAAAAATACGGTGTCCGCGACCCACGCGGTGGTGGACGTTCGTCGGCTCGATTGACCGCTCCCACGGTGGCGGCTGGCGCGGTGGCTAAAAAATGGCTCAAAGAAAAATACGGCACCAGCTTCATCGGTTGCATGACGCAGCTGGGCGAGCACCCCATCGCGTTTGAAGACTGGACG
>CAMDIP010000188.1 GCA_945899335.1 Bordetella parapertussis | reverse complement strand
AATATTGCCCTTGGCGCGTTGTTGTTCTACTAGATAACGGGACAAAGACACCGACATGGCTTACTCCCCAAGCGCAGATGAAATAACTTCGCGCACATCGGCGCTTAAGTCGGATTTTGCAGCAACTCGACGCAGGGCCTCTTGTGCCGCACTTTGGTAGGGTTGGTTCAATTTACGCCAGCGGTCCAATGCCCTTGCAAGCCTTGCTGCAACTTGGGGATTGAAAGCATCTAACTCAAGCACTCGCTCGCTCCAAAAAACATAGCCTGCTGCGTCCGTGCGGTGGAATGCAGATGGATTAGAGCAATAAGCCGACAGCAGACTACGGGCACGGTTAGGGTTGCGAATGTGAAAGTCTGGGTGAAGCAACAATTGACGCACCTTGGGCAACACGTCTCCCTCAAGGTCAGGTGTTGTTGCTTGCAATGCAAACCATTTGTCGATCACCAGATCATCGTGCTTGAACATTGCATAAAAGTATGAAAGAGCTGATGCGGCTTGCGGTAGGTGGTTATGAACCAACGCAGTCAAGGCGTGCATTCTGTCGGTCATATTGTCAGCGTGCAAGAAATCTTGGTAGGCTTTTGTAGCCCAAGTGGTTTCGTTGCTGGATTTTTCTGTCATGCAAAGATAGCCAAGTGCAAGGCCACGCAATGCCCTGGCACCACAAGCCTTGGCATCCAATTGGTAAGTCCCTTTTGACGAACAGCTTTCATAGGCCCATGCCCAATCCTTGGACATCTCGCGAGCTATTTGGTGTCGTATGGTGTCTCGCACTGAATGGATGCGCTGAGGATCTACTGTTGCACATTGCTCAGCGATATAGGATTCGCTGGGCAGCGTCAATACCAATTCTTTGAAGGCCGCATCCAACATCGGGTCGCGCAGGACAGACCGCAAGCCATTTATCAATGCAGGCTCGAGCAGATCCTCATTTCGGGCATCTGATGAAAGAGAGCCCAATATGCTGCTCATGTAAAGCCGTTGCGCCACTTCCCAGCGGTTGAAAGCATCTGAATCATGCGCCAACAACACCAGCAGTTGATCGACCTCATAGGGATAGTGAAGTTGAACGGGTGCGCTGAAGCCACGCAGCAGTGAAGGCACGGGCATTTGGGATACACCCTCGAACATCACACTTTGCTCAGCTTCGCTGAGCACGATGCGCTGGTGTTCTCCCAGCACGGTGCCATCCGAGCCCAATAAACCCATCTCCACGGGGATGACGAAGGGTTGCTTGGTAGCTTGCCCAGGGGTAGGTGGACAACTTTGCTTGAAATGCAGGGTAAAGCGCTGTTGGTCTTGTTCATAGATGCCGTGAACATCTAGACGAGGGGTGCCCGCCTGGCTGTACCAGCGTTTGAAGTTTTGCAGTTGAAGCGCCAATGCAGATTCTGGGTTGGCATCGGCAATGGCTTGCGCAAAATCGTCGCAAGTGACCGCCTGTCCATCGTGTCTTTGGAAATACAGCGCCAAACCTTTGGCAAAACCCTCACGCCCCACCAAAGTTTGCATCATGCGAACAACTTCAGCCCCTTTTTCGTACACCGTGACAGTGTAGAAATTGTTGATCTCCATGTAGGTGTCTGGGCGAACAGGGTGGGCCATCGGGCCTGCATCTTCGGCAAATTGAACCGTTCTCAGCAACCTGACATCTTCGATGCGTTTGACGGCGCGTGCAGATGTGCTGGCTGCCAAATCTTGACTGAATTCTTGGTCCCTGAAAACTGTCAGGCCTTCTTTAAGGGAAAGCTGGAACCAGTCGCGGCAAGTGACTCGGTTGCCACTCCAATTGTGAAAATATTCGTGACCAATCACGCTTTCAATATTTGAAAAGTCTTGGTCTGTTGCCGTGGCTTGGTTGGCAAGAACGTACTTGGTGTTGAAGATGTTCAAGCCTTTGTTTTCCATCGCGCCCATATTGAAGTCTGACGTTGCGACGATCATGAAACGGTCAAGGTCCAGACTCAAACCAAAGCGGTGTTCATCCCACGCCACACTGGCCATGAGTGAATTCATGGCGTGTTCGGTTTTGTCTAAATCACCAGATCGCACATATATTTGCAGCAAATGCTCTTTTCCGCTTCGAGCAACGATGCGTTGTTCGCGGCAAACCAATTGACCCGCAACCAAGGCAAACAAATAGCTGGGTTTTTTGTGGGGGTCTACCCAATGGGCAAAATGTCTGCCGTCATCTAAGGTGCCTTGCTCCATCAAGTTGCCATTGGACAAGAGCACGGGAAAGAGTGAGGGGTCCGCACGTAATGTCACGCTGAAACTGGCCATCACATCAGGGCGATCTAGAAAGTAGGTAATGCGTCGGAACCCTTGTGCCTCACACTGGGTGAACAAGGAGTTTTGACTCAGATACAGGCCAGAGAGTTGCGTGTTTTTTGTAGGGTTGCAGGTGGTAAATATCTCTAATTTGAAGGGTTCATTGCCTTCTGGCAGGTTTTCCAGCACCAGTTGATCATTTTCAATTTTGAAACTGGTGCCTTGGCCATTGAGCAAGACGCGAGAGAGGTTGAGGTCCTCACCGTCCAAACGCAAAGCTTGGCCGGCAGCTTGCGAGTTTCGGCGCAGCGTCATGGTGTTGAGGACCCGTGTTTTTGTCGGGTCAAGATCAAACACCAAGTCAACGGTATCTACCCAAAAGCCAGGTACTTGGTAATCCTCGCGACGGGTTACGAGGGATTGTCCTTCACGCATTGCATTTCTCCTGATTCATATGGGGGCTGCTTCGCTGCGCTCGCAGTGACAGCAAGGTTTGAAGTTACAGCAAGGTTTGAAGTTACAGCAAGGTTCGAAGTTACAGCAAGGTTCGAGGTGAAGCATCAAACACCTTGTTTGAGAGAGGCTTCAATAAAGGCGTCTAAGTCGCCATCAAGCACTTTCTGGGTATTGCTGATTTCAACATTGGTGCGCAAATCTTTGATGCGGCTTTGGTCAAGCACATAGCTTCGAATTTGGTGACCCCAGCCCACATCGGTTTTGGTGTCTTCAAGCTTTTGTTGGGCTTCCATGCGTTTGCGCATTTCAAAGTCATACAGGCGGGAACGTAGACGTTTCCATGCCACATCGCGGTTGCTGTGTTGGCTTCTTCCGTCTTGGCACTGAACGACGATGCCAGTAGGAATATGGGTTAAGCGAACTGCAGAGTCGGTTTTATTGATGTGTTGTCCACCAGCACCACTGGCGCGAAAGGTGTCGGTCCGCACATCGGCGGGGTTGATGTCTATTTCAATGGAGTCATCCACTTCAGGGTAGACAAACACGCTGGCAAAACTCGTGTGACGTCCA
>CAMDIP010000187.1 GCA_945899335.1 Bordetella parapertussis | reverse complement strand
GCCGCCGCAATTTGCTGTCGGATGCTGGGTTGGTTGGCCTTCCAACCAAAACGCCCCACGGCTTGCTTGTTGTTGATATCGTCGCGCACATAGTTGGGTCGACCATTCAATCCCTGCGCCTTTTGCTGCTGCGCCACTTGCAAAATGTCTTTGTCGCTGATGGCTTCTAAGTAGCCCATGCCCACCATGGCTTGGCTGTTACGAAGCGATAACATCACGCCATCGGCAAGCGGGCCAAAGTTAAGCTTGTCAACCCGCACCTTGGGTTGGCGCAGTTCTAAAGTTTCGCCATCGGGGAAGGTGAAGGTCTTGGCTGACCAGTCGATGTAAACCTCAGCTTCACCGGCTCGCGCCTCGGGGTCTTTGCGGGTGACGGTGTCAAACATCTGAATGTCTGTCCCGTAGTTGGGGTCAGGTTTGGGCGAACCATGCGGCCCCTCACCAGGTACTGAAATGCGTAATACATGCTGAATGGCCAAACTGCCGCTGTTGTCTAAAGCCCTGCCCCGCCCCGCATTGAGGTGACAAGAAGCGCAGTTGGTCGCCAAAAACATAGGGCCTAGGCCCCACTCGCCGCCAGCAGGCCCAGGCTGTGACAAATCCCACACCAAAGGAATGACGGGGTTGTTGACCGCCATCCAAAAATTGATGAAGACCCGCTCGCCTTTGAGGAAGACTTGCATTTGCTTAGGGCTCAATCCAGCCACTGGCTGTCGGTACACCTCTTGCGGCACCACTGTTTTGTCAGCGGAGGTTTGGGTGACAGCGGTCCCGTGCAATATCACCAAAGAGAGAAATACCAGGACCGCTTTTTTCACATTTCACCTTTGTCAATGCTTTTTGTAAGCCACAACCTTTTGGTGCTGCTCGCCCAAGCCAGCTATCCCCAAGGACATGGTGTCGCCGGCTTTAAGAAACACAGGGGCGGGCTTGCCATTTTTCTTCACACCCATGCCAACACCTGGAGGGGTGCCGGTAGTGATGACGTCGCCGGGCATCAAGGTCATGAACTGACTGACATAGCTCACGAGTTTGGCCACATTGAAGACCATGGTTTTGGTGTTGCCAGTTTGCATGCGAACGCCGTTGACGTCGAGCCACATGGCCAAGCGCTGAGGCTGGGGCACTTCATCGCGGGTGACTAACCAAGGGCCGATGGGACCAAAGGTGTCGCAACCCTTGCCCTTGTCCCAGGTGAGGCCGCGCTCGAGTTGGTATTCCCGCTCGGACACATCATTGATGGTGCAATAGCCAGCCACATAATTCAATGCTTGCGCTTGCGACACATAGCTTGCACGTGTGCCAATCACCACGCCAAGCTCAACTTCCCAGTCCGACTTGACCGAGCCTTTGGGCAACATGATGTCGTCGTTGGGGCCTTGTACACAGCTGTTGGCCTTCATGAAGACCACTGGCTCTTTGGGCACTGGCAGGTTGGATTCAGCCGCATGGTCGGCATAGTTCAAGCCGATAGCGATGAATTTGCCCACATGGCTGATGGGGCAACCCATGCGAGGCTTGCCCTTGACGAGCGGCAATGAAGCGGTTTTGATGCGTGAGAGTTTGGCCAAGGCCTTGTCGCTCAGATGCTCTGGCGTGACGTCAGCAATGACGTGGCTTAAGTCACGCAGTTTGCCGTCTGCATCGATGAGGCCGGGTTTTTCGCGGCCCATTTGGCCATAGCGCACAAGTTTCATTTTTGCTCCTGTAAAAAATCAATAAGTGGAACGGCCACCGGATAAATCGAACACCGCGCCGGTCGAGAACGAACAATCTTCGGTACACAACCAAGCCACCATGGCGGCAATTTCATCGGGGGTGCCAAAGCGGCCCATGGGAATTTTGCTGAGCATGAACTGGATGTGCTCGGGGGTGAGTTGGTCAAAGATGGGCGTCTTCACCGCCGCAGGTGTGACGCAGTTGACGCGCACACCTGTGTCAGCCAACTCTTTCCCCAGCGATTTGGTCAACGCAATGACGGCAGCTTTGCTGGCGCTGTAAGCGCTGGCATTGGGGTTGCCATCTTTACCAGCAACGGACGCGACGTTAACGATGCGCCCATAGTTTCGCGCCTTCATGTGGGGTGCCAACTCACGGCAGCAGTAGTACAAACCGTTGACATTGATGTCAAACACCTTGTGCCAATCGGCCAGCGGGTAATCCCACGATTTCATGTTCGGGCCGGAAATTCCAGCGCTGTTAACCAAGGCATCCACGGGGGCAAAAGCAATGCTTTGCTTGACCGCTTCCACCACCTCGGCGTGCTGGGTCAAATCCACCTTCACGCTGTGCACCACCGCGCCAGGCACGGCTTGTTTGAATTCAGCTTCAGCCTTGGCCATGCCCGCGGCGTCAAAGTCCCATACCGTGACTTGTGCGCCTGAGCGCAGCAAGCGCTCGACCATCGCAAAACCCAAACCGCTTGCGCCGCCCGTCACCACCGCGTGGCGGCCTTTCATATCAAGTTGATTCATTTCGGTTCCTAAAAAAATCAAATGGTCATGCCGCCGTCGACCGAGTAGGCCTGTCCGGAAGTGAATTGCGACTCGTCACTGGCCAAAAAAACCACGATGGGTGCTATTTCATGGGCTTGCGCCAAGCGACCCATGGGTTGACGCGCTATGAAGTCTTTGCGTGCTTGCACCGGATCGGCTTGGCTGTTGATGCGGTCTTGCAGCGAGGGCGTGTCCACCGTGCCAGGGCAAATCGCATTGCAGCGAATGCCTTGGCGAACATGGTCGGCTGCGACCGCTTTGGTCAAACCAATCACTGCGGCTTTGCTCGCGCCATACACAAATCGGTTGGGCAGGCCTTTCAGGCTAGAGGCCACGCTGGCCATATTGATGATGCTGCCACCGCCTTGGGCAATCATCTTGGGCAAAGCCGCTTGAATCGCCCAAAACTGCGAGCGCACATTGAGGTTGAAGGCCAAATTCCAGTCTTCGTCAGTGGCTGTCAAGGCAGTACCACTGTGCACATAGCCAGCACAGTTAAAGAGGGCATCGATGCGGTCCATGGCGGCGATCTGCGCTTGTATAGCGGACTTGTCCATCACATCCAACACGGCGGTGTGGACATGCTCCATGCCCTTGAAGCCTTCGAGCACACTGGGGTTGACGTCAGTTGCCCAGACGGTTGCGCCCTCGGCCACCATGGCCAAAACCGTCGCCTTGCCAATGCCTTGACCGGCTGCGGTGATGAGTATGTGTTTGCCTTGTAATCGCATCGGTTTTCCTGAATTTCCCTAGCCCATGGCACAAACAAGGATGATAGGGCTTCGCAGCCAAGCCCTTGGCTACGGGTTTATGCGGATGAA
>CAMDIP010000186.1 GCA_945899335.1 Bordetella parapertussis | reverse complement strand
GCATCAAAGTTCGCCGCCTCCACCGCAGGAATAACGCAGGTGCCAACCCCCGCTTGGCGAGCGGCCCAGCGCACCGCATCGCGGTCGGCGGCGAATTCCGGCGCATCAAGGTGGCAGTGGCTGTCGATCCATGTCATAGGAAGATTGTCGCGGGCATAGCAACATGCCGTCATTGCGAGGAGTAAATCGACGAAGCAATCCTTGTGTAGGTGCGTGCCGCAGACTCGGCCTCGCCTCCATGCTGTCACAACGTCGGCTACGGCCGGCCTGCGACCCGCACCTTACGAGGCAAATAATGTCAATGATGATGATAGCTTCCACAGCGCGGCAGGGTTAAGGGCTGCGAAGCGACATGGTGCAAGCCCGGAGCGAGCGGCCCTTAGCCATGACGCCTGCGGCACTCGTCGTGAGATTGCTTCGTTGCGCTCGCAATGACGAAGGTTGCTTCGGGGCTACGCCCCTCGCAATGACGACGAAGCGCAATGACGGTAACTAAACCAAGCGCCCCGCCACCAAGCGCAGCTGCCTGTCGCAAAGCGCGGCCAAGCGCTCGTCGTGGGTGACCACCACAAACGCCGTGCCCTGTTGCCGCGCCAATTGCAGCATCAGTGCAAACACGCCGTCGGCGGTGGCACGGTCAAGGTTGCCTGTGGGCTCATCGGCCAGCACACAAGCGGGTTGGGTAACCAAGGCGCGGGCAATCGCCACGCGTTGGCGCTCACCGCCAGACAACTCGCTGGGGGTGTGCTGTACCCGATCGGCCAGACCCACCGCTTCGAGCATGGCCTGCGCCTTCAAGGCCGCATCTTCGGTGGGCATACGTCGTATCCACAAAGGCATGGCCACATTGTCCAAAGCGCTGAACTCCGGCAACAAATGGTGGAACTGGTAGATGAAACCCAAATGCTGGTTACGCAAACGCCCTAAAGCTGTGGCGTCCAAACCTGCCAAGGCATGGGCCAGCAAATGCACCTGCCCCGTGGTGGGTGTGTCCAAGCCGCCCAACAAATGCAGCAAAGTGCTTTTGCCCGAACCCGAGGTACCCACCACCGCCAGCGTTTCACCTGCCTGCACTTGCAAGTCGATGCCCTGCAGCACCGTCACATCGATTACGCCTTCATGGAAACGGCGACCCAAGCCTTGGGCTTGCAACACCGGCTTATTCATGGCGCAATGCCTCTGCAGGATCGATGCGACTGGCTCGCCAGCTGGGGTAAAGCGTGGCCACCAAAGCCAACACCAAAGCGATGATGACCACCGGCCCAATGTCGGCCCACTGCGGGTCACTGGGCATGCGGCTGATGAGGTAAATGTCTTTGGGCAAAAAGCTCGCGCCCAAGGCTTTTTCGATGGCCGGCACGATGCTGCCAATGTTGAACGCCACCAACAGCCCTAAACCTAAGCCTGACAAAGTGCCAATCACACCCACCAAAGCGCCTTGCACCACGAAGATGCCCATGATGCTGGCCGGACTCGCACCCAAGGTGCGCAAGATGGCGATGTCGGCGCGCTTGTCGGTGACCGTCATCACCAAGGTGCTGACCAAGTTGAAAGCCGCCACCGCCACGATCAGCGTCAGGATGATAAACATCATGCGTTTTTCAATTTGCACCGCAGCAAACCAAGTGCGGTTGGCACGGGTCCAGTCGCGTAACATCACATCGTCACCCAACAGGGGTGAAAGTTCTGCCGCTACTTGCCGCGCTTGCTGCGCGTCTTTTAACTTCACACGGATGCCGTTGGGCCCTTCCAAGCGAAAAATTCGTTGCGCGTCTTCGATGTGCAGCAAGGCCAAAGATGCGTCGTATTCGTAGTGACCGGAGTCGAGCAATCCCACCACGGTCAATTGTTTCAAGCGCGGCACCACGCCCGCAGGCGTGACCTGCCCACCAGGCGCGACCAATGTGACATGCTCTCCAACCTTCACACCTAAAGCACGAGCCAATTCGCTGCCCAAAATCACACCAAAACCACCCGCTTGCAGTTGGTTCAGCACCTCTGGCGGCATCAAGGCCACCGCATCGGTGACCAATACCTCTTGGTCAGAATCAATGCCACGCACAACCGCTCCGCGCATGTCTTCACCTTGCGCAAGCAATCCTTGCGACAAAACAAAAGGCGCACTTGCGATGACTTGCGTGTGCTGCGCCAGTTTTTGCTGCAACGCTGGCGGGTCTTGCAGCGAGGCACTGCTGTAGGCCAGCACCTCCACATGCGACAACACGCCCAACATGCGGTCCCGTACTTCTTTTTGGAAACCATTCATCACGCTCAAGACGATGATCAGAGCCGCCACTCCCAAGGCAATGCCCAGCATGGACACCGAGGAGATAAAGGAGATAAAGCGGTTGCGCCGCGCCGCGCGGCCTGCACGGGTGTAGCGCCAACCCACCCGCAACTCAAAAGGAAGTCTTGAAAGATTCATGCAGACAGATTGTGGCATCTTGCACAATCACCCATATGACAGTTGCTTCTCCCTTGACCATTGTGGCTTTTGCCTTGCCTGCAGGCATGGCAGCAGACCACCCCGACCGCGGACATTGGCAACATGCTTTGGACAAGGCATCTGCCCATACACACCAAGACCTTTGGCAGCAAGCACAGCGCATGAAAACCATCACCTTGCCTGACAGTGCAATGAGTGCCTGCCATGAAATGGCTTGGGCGCAGGCCTTGGGCTGGGATATCAAGGATGGTCAAGTGCCCTTGGCCGCTTTCGCCGCCCAAGCGCAAGGTTTGGATTGCCCAGCTGAACATGGCTGGGCTTTCATCGACGCGGTGCATTGGCACATCAGCCAAGGGCAGGTAAATTTGAATGTCCCCACCCCCATCACCGCTGACGAATCAGACGCTTTGCGCGAAGCCATGCAGCCGTATTTATCGCAAGACGGTATTCAACTGCACCCCTGCTCGCCTGGGCGCTGGTTGGCACATGCCAGCGTGTTCAAACACTTGTCCAGCGTGTCCTTGGACCGCGTTAACGGGCAACGTATCGATCACTGGCTGCAGCCCAGCAGCATCGCTGCGCAAACTGAGGCTGAGCGCCTGTTGCGCCGCTTGCAAAATGAGATGCAAATGCTGTTGTATACCCACGCCGTCAACGACCACCGCGCTGTGGCCTTGAACTCGATTTGGTTCAGCGGCACGGGCGAGTTGACCACGGTGAATCCGCACACCGTGAAGCGTGACATCGTGATGCACCAAGGCTTGCGTGAGGCTTGGCTTAGCCAAAACCCCGAGGTGTTTGTGCCGGCTTTCACAACGGTCTGGCAAGACACCCTCGCCCCTGCACTTGCGCGACATGAGCAGGTGCTGCTGT
>CAMDIP010000185.1 GCA_945899335.1 Bordetella parapertussis | reverse complement strand
TCGCAATGGTCTGCTACCTGACATTGCCAACACAGCGGCTTTCTGGCTTGGCACACATAGCGGCCATGCAAAATCAACCAATGGTGGGCATCGACCAAATAGGCAGCAGGAATGCGTTTGAGTAAACCCATCTCTACTTCATAAGGCGTTTTGCCTGGCGCCAACCCCGTGCGGTTGCCCATGCGAAAAATATGCGTGTCCACCGCCATCGTGGCTTCACCAAAAGCCACATTGAGCACCACATTAGCGGTTTTACGACCCACACCTGGCAAGGCTTCCAAGGCCTCTCGACTGCGGGGGACTTCTCCTTCATGCAAGTCGACCAGCATTTGGCAGGTTTGCATCAAGTGCTTGGCTTTGCTGCGAAATAGTCCAATGGTTTTGACGTAATTCTCTAAACCTTCTAGCCCCAAAGCCAGTATTTTCTGCGGCGTGTTTGCGACAGGGAAAAGTTTGCGGGTCGCCTTGTTCACACCGACATCCGTGGCTTGTGCGCTCAGTAGCACAGCGGTCAGCAACTCAAACACGCTGGTATATTCCAACTCGGTATTGGGCTGCGGATTCGCTGCTTTGAGCGTCGCAAAAAACGGCTCGATGTGCTCTTTTTTCATTTTCAACAATCGGGGTCAGATCCCAATTATCACCCTATGCAATTTGCCGATCGCCTCAACAATGTAGAAACCTCCGCCATCCGCGAACTGTTCAAACTGCTGGGCAAGCCTGGCATCATCAGTTTTGCAGGTGGCTTCCCCGACAGCGCCATGTTTGATGTGGAAGGCATTCGCGAAGCCAGCGCTCGCGCATTGACCGAGGAGCCAGGCGCTGCTTTGCAATACGGCGCAACAGAGGGCTACAACCCACTGCGTGAACAGTTGTCCGCCTTCATGGCCAGCAAGAGTGTGAAAAGTTTGGCGCCTGATGGTTTGATTGTCACCACCGGCAGCCAACAAGCTTTGGACTTGGTGGCTAAAACCTTGATCAACCCCAACGATGTGGTGTTGGTGGAAGCCCCCACATTTTTAGCCACCATCCAATGCTTCAGGTTGTATGGCCCCCAAGTTATCGGTGTGCCTATCGATGCCGATGGTGTGAAGGTTGACCAACTTGAAGACATGATGGTCAAGCACAAACCTAAGTTGGTGTATTTGATTCCCACCTTTGGCAACCCCAGCGGCGCGATGATGAGTTTAGAGCGTCGCTTGAAGGTTTTAGAGTTGGCAGTTAAGTACCAAACCGTGGTGGTTGAAGACGATCCTTATGGTGATTTGTATTTCGCTGAACCGCCGCCGCCTTCTTTGCTGGCGCTCACCGAGCAAGTGCCTGGCAGCCGCGATTGGTTGGTGCATTGTGGGTCTCTCAGCAAGGTGCTGTCCCCTGGCCTGCGTTTGGGCTGGATGATTGCGCCCCCAGAGCTCTTGGCCAAAGCCACCATGTGCAAACAGTTCAGCGATGCGCACACATCAACATTTGCCCAAGCCACAGCAGCGCAATACCTCAAAGCGGGTCGAATGCCCGCCACCTTAGAAAACGTACGACGTGTTTACGCTGAGCGTGCCAAGGCCATGGGCGAAGCTTTGAAGCAAGAGTTAGGCGACGCCTTGTCCTTCAGTCAACCGCAAGGCGGGCTGTTTTTTTGGGCGCAACTGACAGGCGCTGGTGGTAAATTGAAAGATGGGAACGAGTTAGCCAAACGTGCGATTGAAAAAGGCGTGGCTTTTGTGCCAGGTGCGCCATTCTTTGCCAATAACCCAGACCCCTGTGCCATTCGCCTGAGTTTTGCCACTGCGGATGTGGCAAAAATCAAAGAAGGAATTGAACGACTGGGGCAGGCTATTCAGATTTAGCCAGCAAAACCTGCGTAGGTTGAAGCATCCATCAAGCCATCAAGTTCTGCCACGTCGCTGAGTTGGACTTTGCAAAACCAACCCGCACCCTCGGGGTCAGTATTGGCAAGTGAGGGGTCTGCTCGCAATTCTTCATTCACCTGCAACACCGTGCCGCTGGCAGGCATATGCACATCGGCGGCGGCTTTGACCGACTCCACCACACCCAAAACCGTGCCTTGCGCAAAGCTGTCACCGATGGTGGGCATTTCTACAAACACAATGTCCCCCAAGGTTTCTTGAGCGTGAACGGTGATGCCCACCCAAGCGAAGTCGCCCTCGGTGCGAACCCATGTATGTTCTTCGTGGTATTTGGTCATGGTCACATGCCTGCGTAGTTGGGGCCACCGCCACCTTCGGGCGTAACCCACACGATGTTTTGCGTGGGGTCTTTGATGTCACAGGTTTTGCAATGTACACAGTTTTGTGCGTTGATTTGCAACTGGTCAGCACCTTCGGCCGTCTTGACGTACTCGTAAACACCGGCAGGGCAGTAACGCCCCTCAGGCCCATCATAGGTGGCAAGGTTGATGCTGACAGGTACTGCGCTGTCTTTGAGCGTCAGGTGCGCCGGTTGATTCTCTTCATGATTGGTGTTGCTGATGAACACGCTGGAGAGCTTGTCAAAGCTGATGACACCATCGGGCTTGGGGTAAGCAATGGCTTGGGACTGTGCAGAGGGTTTTAGAGTGGTGTGGTCAGCCTTGTGGTTGTGCAAGGTCCAAGGAGGTGTGCTGACACCTATTTTGGGCAGAGCAAATTGCTCCACACCCGTCATGAGTTGGCCCACCCATTTGCCTTTTTTGAACCAGTTTTTGAAATTGCGGGTTTGGTGCAATTCTTTGTAAAGCCAGCTGTTTTCGAAATGTGTGGGGTAGGCCGTCAGTTCATCGTGCGAACGACCTTCGGCAATCGCCACAAAGGCGGCTTCAGCCGCCAACATGCCCGACTTGATCGCGGCATGGCTGCCCTTGATGCGAGCAGCATTCAAGTAACCCGCATCGCATCCAATGAGGGCACCCCCAGGAAACACAGTTTTGGGCAGTGCTTGTGGTGTGCCGTTGTTGATAGCACGAGCGCCATAGCCAATGCGTTTGCCGCCCTTTAAATGCTTGGCAATGCTGGGGTGTGTTTTCCAGCGCTGCATTTCTTCAAACGGGCTCATATAGGGGTTGGTGTAATCGAGTCCCAGCACAAAGCCCAATGTGACTTTGTTGTCTTCAAGGTGGTACAAAAATCCGCCACCAAAGCTGTTGTCCGCGATGGGCCACCCCGAGGTGTGAACCACCAAGCCGGGCTTGGCCAAGGCGGGGTCGACTTCCCACAATTCTTTGATACCGATGGCAAAGGTTTGCGTGTCTTTGCCTTGGTTGAGCTTGAAACGCTCAATGACTTGCTTGCCCAAATGGCCACGCGCTCCTTCGGCAAAGACGGTGTATTTGGCGTGTAACTCCATGCCCAGTTG
>CAMDIP010000184.1 GCA_945899335.1 Bordetella parapertussis | reverse complement strand
CCCGTGGCCGAGCGCAACCATGGCCTGCCCTCGCCTGTGCTGAGCGGCCCTGCAAAGGGTTTGACGAAATGGTTTTTTTACCCCAGCCTGAGCGAAAACGCCGGCGGGGTTTTAGGGTCGGGCGCAGAGAGTTTGCCTGGCCTTGATGCAAACGACAGTGCCCATGCCTTGCGCATCAGCCTGTTTTGCTACGAACCCGCCAGCTTGGGCTTGTGGCTTAAGCAATTGAGCGAGTTAACTCAAGCGGTGCAGTTGAGCGTGACCGCAGGACGTGCCACGCAAGCGGTTCGTCTTGCCCTGCAAGGGCTGGAACAAAAGAAAGAACTTCAGGTGACAGCGTTGCCTTATTTGTCCCAAACCGACTTTGACCACATGCTGAGCAAGCAAGACCTGAATTTGGTGCGCGGTGAAGATTCTTTGGTTCGTGCCATTTGGGCAGGCAAAGCTTTTTTGTGGCAGATTTACCCGCAAGACGATGGGGCGCACCACGCCAAGCTGGCGGCATTTTTAAAAGCCAGCCATGCACCCGATGTGGTGGTGCAAGCGCACTTGGCTTGGAATGCAGACCACGCCACGTGCTTGCCAGTTTTAAGTCCTGAGGTCTTGAAGGTATGGACCGATTGGGCGGGTGCTTTGCGAGATCGTTTAGGTACGCAAACCGACTTGCTAACGCGCTTGGAAAGCTTTGCAGCAGCGCAAGGCTAAAATGGCTGCTTTTCCAAGCCCCTAACTTTATGAAAACAGCTCAAGAAATTCGCGCCGGCAACGTCATCATGCACGGAAAAGACCCCATGGTCGTTCTCAAAACCGAATACAGCCGAGGTGGGCGTAACTCCGCAACGGTGCGCATGAAGCTGAAAAGCCTGATTGCCAACTTCAACACCGAGGTGGTGTTCAAGGCTGACGACAAAATGGACCAAATCGTGTTGGAGAAGAAAGACTGCACCTACTCTTACTTTGCCGACCCCATGTATGTTTGGATGGACACCGAGTTCAACCAGTATGAAGTGGAAAACGAAAACATGGGTGATTCGCTCAACTACCTCGAAGACGGCATGACTGCCGAAGTGGTGTTTTATGACGGCAAGGCCATCTCTGTGGAACTGCCTACCAGCGTGGTGCGTGAAATCACTTGGACAGAACCCGCGGTCAAAGGCGACACCTCTGGCAAAGTACTTAAACCGGCCAAAATTTCCACGGGCTTTGACATCAGTGTGCCAATCTTCGTGGCGCAAGGCGACAAGGTGGAAATCGACACCCGTACCGCCGAATACCGCAAGCGCGTTTAAGCCCTTGCTGAGAGCATGAGGGACTCTGTACGCCAAGAGCACAGCCCTCCACCTAGAGGTATTTCGGGGGTGCAGCGTACCTTGCCCTCAAGCCGGTTCATATAGCGGGGATAGCTGAACAATGCACCCGCCACCAGCTCATCAACATTGAGTTGGCGTGGACGTACAGGCATGGGCACCATGTCGGCGGTCAGACCCCACCCGGCATAGAAGGATCGGCCATAACAGCTGACTTTTTTGCCGCGCATCAAGGCCTCGAAGCCTGCCAACGAGGTCATGACATGTACCTCGTTGACTTTGGGCAACAAATGACTCAGTGTTACATCGCCCACACACTCATCGCACCATAAATGGGGGTCTTGCTTCTTGGTTTGCATGGCCTGAATGTCGGACCAGACCAAGGGGTGGGGCTTGTAGACGATATAAGCATCGGGATTGGCCTGACAAACTGCTTTGAGCAAAGCATGGTTGGTTCGAAGGCTTTGGATGCCGTGCTTGAGTGAGGGGTCGGACTCCACCTGACCGACCACCAAAATGACCCGCTCGACATTCACGGGGCGACGCCACTGCGGACTTTGCGCCTTGAAGCGGTTGAGCCCGTTCATGAGCGCGTTTTGCCGAAATTCGGCGGCTTGGCTCATCATGTCTGAGGTAAATTCCATCTCCATCAAGACACCTTCGATGTCGTTGGGAAACAGCATTTGCTTAAACATGGATGTGTGAAAGCGCTTTGTTTTGTAAGCCATGACCCTTAACCTTGGTGTCAACTTCTAGGATTACACTTTAACATATAGTAGCTATTTATTATATAAATTATTGAAATTTGAGTATTTAAATACTTATTTTTAGAGGCGGGCCGAGCCTGCAGCGCAGGGCGCGAGACGGCTTCTCGAAATAACGTTAATCAGAGTCGGTGACATCCGATGCATCCAACGGCAAACGCGCCAAAGCCTCGGCTTCGGGCAAGGCCTCCACGCCCTTCAACACACGGCGCATTTGCTTGCTGCGGGTGTCCGCTCGGTCCAAGGTGTCTGCCGCTTTCTGCACCTGCTCGCGCACCTTGGCCACCCATTCGCCGTATCGGTCGAATTCGGTTTTGACCGCGCCCAGCACCTTCCACACCTCAGACGCTTGCTTCTCCAGCGCCAAGGTGCGAAAGCCCATGTGCAAGCTGTTCAAAATCGCCAGCAAGGTAGTGGGGCCTGCGAGGGTGACGCGGTAATCGCGTTGCAAGCTGTCCATCAGGCCGGGGCGGCGCAGCACCTCGGCGTACAAACCTTCCACCGGCAAAAACAGAATGGCAAAGTCAGTGGTGTGGGGCGGCGCCAAATAACTTTCGGCAATGCTTTTGGCCTCTTGGCGAATGCGTGACTCCATGGCCTTAGCCGAAGCTTCAGCGGCAATCGGGTCGGCGCGGTCTTGTGCGTCGAGAAGGCGCTCGTAGTCTTCGCGGGGAAACTTGGCGTCGATGGGCAACCACACGGCTGTGCCGTCATCGCTGCGACCGGGCAGTTTGATGGCAAAGTCCACCCTCTGGTTGCTGCGCGGCTTGGTTTCCACTTGTTTGCCGTACTGCTCGATGGTCAGCACCTGTTCCAGCAAGGCTTCAAGCTGCACCTCGCCAAAAATGCCACGGGTTTTCACGTTGCTCAAAACCCGCTGCAAGTCACCAACACCTTGGGCCAAGGTTTTCATATGGCCCAAACCTTGATGCACTTGTTCCAAACGCTCGGCGACCTGCTTGAAACTTTCGCTTAATCGTGCTTCCAAAGTGGTTTGCAGTTTTTCATCCACCGTTTGGCGCATCTCGTCCAACTTCGCAGCATTGGTTTTTTGCAACTGCTGGAGCTGCTGGTCCAAGGTGTCTCGCACCTCGCCCATGCGCCGGGCATTGCCCTCGCCCAGCGCTTGCAACTGGGTATTCAAGGTGCCTTGCATCAGCGCCAGTTGTTCGGTCAGGGTTTGCTGCAACTGCGCCATGCTTTGCGACAACTCTTGGCGGTCGGTGCGGGAAGACTCGCTGATGGCGTAGCGCAATTCACGCTCTAAGCGCTCGAGCTTGTCGTCAAG
>CAMDIP010000183.1 GCA_945899335.1 Bordetella parapertussis | reverse complement strand
TGATCGGTCAAAAAGTGCTGACCAAAACGCTTGCGTGCTTGGTGTTTCACTTATTGCGGGGTTTCGCGGTATTCGACAAAGGCGCGCCCGCGCACCTCGCGTTCCCAGTTTTTATAGGCTTCCTCAAACTTTTTCTCGCGCAAGATGCTGCGCACCAAGTCTTGTTGTTCGCGCAAACTCAGCGGCGCCTCGCGCCTCTCAAGCACCTCTATCAGATGCACACCAAAGCGCGAAACCAGCGGGTCACCCACTTGACCGGGGGCCAGCTTGGCCATGGCCTCTTCAAATTCGGGCACCATCATGCCGGGGTTAGCCCAGCCCAAGTCACCGCCTTGGTTGGCGCTGCCGTCTTGCGAATGCTCCTTGGCAAGCGCCTCAAACTCGGCAAGACCTAGTTCGATCTGGCGCTTAAAGCCAGCCAACTGAGCGCGTGCTGCGTCTTGGCTGAGATTCCCACCAGGGCGCAATAAAATATGCCTTGAACGGGTTTGCGTCAAGGTGGCTGGCAAAGCGTCTGCGCTGCGTCTTTCTAGCAGTTTCAATAGATGAAAGCCGGCGGCCGAGCGAAGCGGCCCTGCCAACTGGCCTACTGCTGTGTCTTTAGTGGCGTCGACAAACAAGCTAGGGTAACGGCTGGGGGGGCGCAAGCCCAAGACGCCGCCATTGCTGCGGTCAGATGCACTGGAAAACTGCGCGGCCAATTTTGAAAAATCTTCACCTGCTTTAAGCTTTCGCATCACCTCGTCGGCTTTGGTCAGTTGCTTGGCCACATCGTCTGCGCTGGCGTTTTCGGACAAGGGAAACAAAATGTGGGCAATATTGATGTCGGCATTGGGATTGGCGGCGTTATTGCGCTCTTGCAAAAAAGCATCCACTTCGAAATCTTGAATCTTGATGCGGGCATTGACCTCGCGCTCGCGTACCCTTTGAAGCAACATCTGGCGTCTTACTTGGGTGCGGTATTGTTCCCATGACAAGCCTTGCTCTTGCAAACGTTGCTGCAGCTGCTGGATATTCAATTGATTGCGCTGGGCAGTTTTTTCGATGGCCTTGTCCAACTCATCTGAGCTGATTTGCATACCGTATTGCTTGGCAACACCTATTTGCGCCGCCTCGTCAATCAAGGTTTCCATGGCCTCCATCAACAAATTGCTGCGGCCTAGCTTTGCTGCGGCAGGGTCGGCCATGGCGACAAGGCGAGTGACTTCTTGGTTGGTGATGGGCTCGTTATCAACCACCGCCACGATAAAGTCTGAAGCACGCGAGGCCTCTTTGGGGGCCAAAGAAGAGGGCGGGGTGCGCACACTCAAACCTGCGCCGACTCCCCCAGGCGAGGGCTTGAGGGTTTGGGACGTGGCCATACAAGCGCCAGCACAGCACAGGCATACTGCCAGACTGCGCAAACCATTCGAGAAACGGGTCATAAAAAGGTCAGTCATATTGGCCAAATCGGCTGGGTGTTCGGTGCTGGTTTTCACGCAAATTTTGGTAGCGCGGAATATTGTTCTTTAATGATGACAGGGGGTTAATGCCAACACGGGAAAAGTCATTGAACTCTAATTGGAACATCAAGCGACTGTTGGGGCTGTCGGTCAAGGACACTTGGCTGCGCGAGACAACCACGCGACCCACCCAACACCCAGCGTCGTACTCCAAACCGGTCAGGGTTTCGATGAAGCGCTTCTCCAGCATGCTGTAGTTACCACGTCCCACGGTAAACCAGCGCTGCTCCCCCAACCCCCGCCCTCGTCCATCATCAACACCACGGTCACCCCACAAGTCATTAAGTGGCCATTGCCATGCCACGTCCATGGTGGTGGAGACAGAACGCTGGTAGCGGTAAGCGGCCGTCAGTACACGGTAGCTGCTGGGGTTGTAGCGCGTACCCACCGATGAACGCTCGGAAATTGCCGTTTCGGGGTTGTATTGCACGATGCTATCGAGCGCCCAGCGGGGGGTCAAATAGGTGCTGGCACCCAACAAGATATCGCTGTAGCTGTCTGTAAAAGGCGTGTCTGTGGGTGTGAGCAACACTTTTTGGTCTTTGAAGCGAAAGCGCTGGGCCAATGCGAACTTCGCTCCCTCTGCGCCAGTTTCGGAATCTATCAAACGCGAGGTGGCGCCCACCGTCAAAGTCCTGCTGTCTGAAATGCGGTCCTGCCCAGAGAAAGCATTCTCTGTAAAGATAGTGGCAAAGTTAAAGTCATTGAAGCCAGCATCGTAATTCGGCAGGTCGCTTTGGGCGCGAAAAGGCGTGTTGACAAAGTAAACACGAGGCTCCAGAGTTTGCGTCCAATCTGAACCAAACCATTGGCTGGGTCGCTCAAACACCACGCCACTATCAACGCTAAAGCTTGGAACTGTGACGCTGGCATTTTTGCTGGCTGTGCTGGTGCCGTAAATGCCTTTGTAGGTTTCGTCATATTGGTATTGGCGGGTTTGCAGCATCAGCTTTGGCAAAACGTAGCCATATGACAGGTATTGGGGGGCGCTGACTTGGGTAAGTAAGACCAAGCGCTGTGCGTTGGGCTGATTGCAATACTGGCTGCCTGCATAAACGTTGCAATACCAAGCCCTGTCAGCGCTGAAACGCGTTGCCTCGGCGCCCACAGCCATATCAAGACCTCCCACATCGGCACGCAAATAGTTGGCATTGATCTGCGGCAAGCGGTTAAAGGGCGGCGCAATAGGTGAGGTCACGTCTTGCAGTGTTTGGTATTGGGTCACGCTGGTGGAAGTGCTGAAAGTGCCCTTGGCCCAAGCCAAAGTGGCAGAAGACGGCAACAAGCGCTGCGTTAAAGGTCCGCCTGAGACGGTGGAGAAATCTTTCCAGTAATCTGCGTCACTGACTCGGTTGATATTGAAGCCAAAACCTATTGGCTGGCGGGTGTCCGCCCAGCCATTGTGCTGGTGCGAATAGCCCCAGCGGGAATTGCTGCGCAAAGAGTCATAGGGCATGACATTGAGTTTGGCTACGCCATCAAAGGGAGGGTTTGGTGCTTTGCGCTCAAGGTAACGAAGCTCACTGTCAAATCGCGTACCGCGTTTGGCCATTGATGTGGTGGTCACCGTCAGGTCGCGGTTGGGCGCTAAATTGGCGTAGTAAGGTACACTTGCCTCGACGCCGCCTTTGTTGTCAATCGCAAAAGCAGGTGGCAAAAAACCAGATTTACGCTGGGCACTCAAAGGAAAGCTGAATGAGGGTATGGGCAGCAAGGGGAAATTCATAAACCGCAACATGCCGTTTTCGGCCAAGCCTTCATTCAAGTCGTTATCAAAGCTGATTTTTTCGGCCTCGACCATCCAGTCAGGCAGCCATGAGGGGCCGGGCTTGCGGGTGCAGGTGGTGTAGGTGGCTTTTTTGGCCACCGCATGTTTTTCGTCAATA
>CAMDIP010000182.1 GCA_945899335.1 Bordetella parapertussis | reverse complement strand
AAGCACTGCCCAAGCAGCAGAGTGAAGGTGGCGTCCTCTGACACCAAACCACCCGGTGTGGCCAACACCGCATGGGTGTTGTGCGCCAAACTGTCCTCCAAAGCGCGTCTCTCGTAGCGACGGTAGGCCTGCGGACCATAAAGTCCGTGAATTTCGCTGATGCTGCAACCGGCCAGTTGTTCAATGACCCGACTGAGTTCGACAAACACATAGCCCAACTCTTTGGCCAAACGCTTGCCCAAGGTGGACTTGCCCGCACCGCGCAAACCAATAAGCGCAATGTGTTGGCGCGGTGCCAAGCCGGCTTGCGGGGACTCTTCGAGCAAGCTCACCAAGTTGCATTGCAAGGCTTTGGCCACTTGCAACAACACCAAGATGGAGGCGTTGCCCATGCCGGACTCCAAATTCGCCCAGTGCCGCTCGGACACCTGCGCACGGGCCGCGGCGGCTTTGCGTGACAGCCCCCTGCGAGCTCGCAGCAGGCGCACCCGCTCGCCCAAGGCGATCAGATAGGGGTGTTTTTCGTCCAGCGGGGTGTTACGCATCCATGCACTTTAATGCACCTTGGATGCAACTCGGCTTCAGGTGTCCTTGGAGACCTTGATGGTGGGAAATTTCGAAGAAAAATCCTTGGCCTTGGCAGCCACCGCCACGGCCAATTGCCTTGCCACCGCTTTGTAAATGCCGGTGACTTCGCCATCAGGGTCGGCAACCACACTGGGCAGGCCGCTGTCGGCTTGGACACGGATGGCCATGCTCAAAGGCAATGCGCCCAAATACGCCATGCCCTCGGCATGCGCCATTTTTTTGCCGCCTTCGACGCCAAAGATGTGTTCGGCATGACCGCACTGGCTGCACACATGGACAGCCATGTTTTCCACGATCCCCAAAATCGGCACACCGACTTTTTGGAACATGCGAATGCCCTTCAAGGCATCAATCAAGGCAATGTCTTGCGGCGTGGTGACGATGACAGCGCCTGTCAAGGGAACGCGTTGGCTCAGGGTCAACTGGATATCGCCGGTGCCAGGGGGCATATCGACGATGAGGTAATCCAAGTCGCGCCAATTGGTTTGCCGCAGCAATTGCTCCAAGGCCTGCGTGGCCATGGGGCCGCGCCACACCATGGCTTGGTCTTGTGCCACCAAAAAACCAATCGACATCACCTGCACGCCGTGTGCTTCAAGCGGTTGCATGGTTTTGCCGTCAGCACTTTCAGGCCGACCCGACAAGCCCATCATCATCGGCTGGCTGGGGCCGTAAATATCAGCATCTAGCAAACCGACACTGGCGCCCTCAGCGGCCAGCGCTAGCGCCAAGTTGGCAGCGGTGGTGGATTTGCCCACACCGCCCTTGCCAGACGCCACGGCGATGATGTTTTTCACTTGCGGCAACAAGGCCACGCCTGGCTGCGCCGCATGGGCAATCACTTTGCTGCTGACTTTGGCCTTGACCGAGGTCACACCAGGCACCTGCCCGACCACGTTTTGCAGTTGCTGCTCGAAAGCTGCCCACAGGCTTTTAGCGGGGTAGCCCAGCTCCACCTCGAAACTCACGTCGCCGCCTTTGAGTTGCAGGTTTTTGACCGATTTGCTGCTGACAAAGTCTTGGCCAGTAAGGGGGTCGACCACGGTTTTCAACGCGTTGATGACGTCTTGTTCGCTCAGGGCCATGTCTACTCCAGTGTGTCTGTTGGGCAAAAGGGGACTAGTCTAACGAGCTCTGTCTTTGCAATTAACTGTCATTGCGAAGCCCTTGGGGCTGAAGCAATCCCCGTCATTGCGAAGGGCAAAGCCCTGAAGCAATCTGTATGCGCGGGCCGCAGGCTCGGCCTCGCCTCCATGCTGGCACAACGTCGGCTGTGGCCGACCTGCAACCCACGCCTTAATGGAAGTTTTGCCTCAAAACACAGATTTGTTGATACATGTTGATACAATCCACACTTCCCTGCGAACGCCAACCCCAATCCAAAGGAGCATCTCTATGACAGCCATCGTCTCCGTCGATCAGACAGTTCAAGAATGGGGCAACGGCCTCGCGGTTCGCATCACCGCCAAAGTGGCCAAAGCCGCTCGTTTCACCCGTGGCCAACCTATCAAAGTTGAGGTGGTTGAAGGTGGCGTTTTTTTACGCACTGCTGGTAAACCTAAATTAACACTCGCACAAAAGCTCAAGGCTTTTGACCCTGCTGCACACGGCGGGGAAGTCATGGCAACCGGGCGCGTAGGTCCCGAAGTGTTCTGATGGCGACCGTATCTAAGCACTGGGTGCCCGATCGTCGGGACATGATCTGGGTCAATTTCAATCCCCAAGTCGGTTCTGAAATGAAAGACGAGCACCCCATGCTGGTGTTGTCACCCAAGGCCTTCAACGAACGAACCCAGTTGGTCATTGGCCTGCCCATGACACATGCCCAAAGCAATGAAACAAACCCCTTTGCTGTGAAATTCACCTCAGGCAAAGGTGAAGTTTGCTATGTGCTGACCCACCAACCCAAGTCATTTGCTTGGCGTGAACGTGGCGCACGTCCCCATGCATGGAAACAGGTACCGCCAGAAGTGTTCGAAGCCGCATGTGAAGAACTTAATGCCATCATCGCCATTAGCGCCGCATAAAATCAGTCTCCCTCTTTTTATCGACCCCCTCATGACCCAGCGCCGCTTATTTGTCACCACCGCCCTGCCCTATGCCAATGGCAACTTCCACATTGGGCACATGATGGAGTACATCCAGGCCGATATTTGGGTGCGCTACCAAAGAATGCAGGGCCACGCAGTCAACTTTGTTTGCGCCGACGACACACACGGTGCGCCCATCATGATCGCCGCCGAAAAAGCCAGCCTCACGCCACAGCAATTTGTCGCCAACATCGCTGCTGGTCGCCAACAGTACTTGGATGGGTTTCACATAGCCTTTGACAACTGGCACAGCACCGACGCCCCAGAGAACCACGCCTTGGCGCAACAAATTTACCGCGACCTGCGCGACCTGTCCGCCGACCAAGGCGGCACGTTGATCGAGCGCAAAACCATCGAGCAGTTTTTCGACCCCGAGAAAAACATGTTTTTGCCCGACCGCTTCATCAAGGGCGAATGCCCCAAATGCGGCGCGAAAGACCAGTACGGCGATAACTGTGAAAGCTGCGGCGCGGTGTATGCGCCCACCGATTTGAAAAACCCTTTTTCGGCTTTGTCGGGTGCCACGCCGGTGTTGAAACACGCTGAGCATTTTTTCTTCAAACTATCAGACCCGCGCTGCGTGGAATTTTTACAAGACTGGACGCAAAACGGCCAACACCTGCAGCCCGAAGTGGCCAACAAGGTGAAAGAGTGGTTCAGCGTTCGCACCAACCCCGACGGTTCAACCAGCGAGGGCTTGGGGGACTGGGACATCTCAAGGGACGCGCCCTACTTTGGCATTGAAATTCCCGACGCCCCGGGCAAGTATTTTTATGTGTGGCT
>CAMDIP010000181.1 GCA_945899335.1 Bordetella parapertussis | reverse complement strand
ACCGGTCTGCCAAAGCTACGCGACGCCATGATTTGTTGCTTCGGTGGAGTGATGTCTTCCAGCCCCAAGCAGCTGACACCACGCAACTCGCACACGATGCGCTCCATCACCACGCCAAAGCGCTCACGCAAGCGGGCAGGCGGCGTATTGCGCAGGTCCAGCACGGTGTGAATCTCCATCTCGGCCAAGCGCCGCGCTGTTCGATGGCCCACACCCCAGACCTCGCGTACCTCGGTTTGCGCCATCCAGTCTTGGCGCTCGGGGCGAGAGAGGGCGTTTAAATCGCACACGCCCTCGAACACCGATTGCTTCTTGGCCAAATGGTTGGCGAACTTGGCCAAGGTTTTGGTCGGGCCTATGCCCACGCACACCGGCAAGCCGGTCCACTGGCGAATGCGTTGGCGCATCTGCCGCCCCAAGGCCACGCCGCCACCGTGCAGCGGTAGCACTTGCTCGATGCGCAAAAAGCTTTCATCGATGCTGTAGACCTCGAGGTCTGGCGCGTAGTCGCGCAAGATGTCCACCACCCGCTGGCTCATGTCAGCGTACAGCGTGTAGTTGGAGGAAAAAGCCTCGATGCCATGCAGCAATGCCAAGTCTTTCAGCGAGAACCACGGTGCACCCATCTTCACGCCCAGCGCTTTGACCTCGTTGGAGCGAGCCACCGCGCAGCCATCGTTGTTAGAGAGCACCACCATGGGGACGTTATGCAGGCGAGGTTGAAACACGCGCTCGCAACTAACGTAAAAATTGTTGACATCGACCAGCGCAAACTGTGCGGGCGTATTCATGCCTAGCCCCCGCGTGTCAAGCGTCGCACCACGCCGACCACCACGCCCCACACTTCAAGTGGGCGTTCGGTGTTGAGCACAATGGCTTGGTAGGCGGGGTTTTCGGGGCGCAGCTCGATACGCCCGTGCTGTTGGTGCAAGCGTTTGATGGTGTAGTCGCCTTCAACCACGGCGATGACGATGTCGTTGTGCCGCGCTTGTAGCGAGCGGTCCACCACCACTTTGTCGCCGTCTTCAATGCTTGCGCCGCGCATGGAGTCGCCGCGCACATTGAACATGAAAGTGGCGGGTTTGTGGCGCACCAAGTAGTCGTTGAGGTCGAGGCTGTCTTCGGTGTCGTCAGCGGCGGGCGAAGGAAAGCCTGCTGACATGCGGTGCAGCAGCAGGCGCAGCGGCGCAGCGCTGGGCTGGCCTTGCAGGGGTTGGGGTTGTTGGTGCAGGGTACGCATGTCAAGTGAGAATAACTACTGTATAAAAACACAGTTTAACGGAGTTTAATCAGGGGCATAAGACGTGGTGTGCTGGGTGCGGGGTGCTATCCTGCATGCCCCAGCCATAGCTGCCCCAACGCTTTGTAGACAAGGTTTTCACCATGACGATTCCCTCCCTGATGCGCTTCATCGACCACGGCAGTGGCGGTGCCCCCGAGGTCTTGCAAGCCGCCCAGACCGGCGTACCCGTGCCGGCCGTTGGCGAGGTCTTGGTCAGGGTGGCTTATGCGGGTGTCAATCGCCCCGATTGCTTGCAGCGCAGTGGCCGCTATCCGCCCCCGCCTAATGCTTCGCCGATTTTGGGTCTGGAAGCCTCGGGCCATGTGGTGGCATTGGGCGAGGGCGTGACGCAGTGGAAGGTGGGCGACGCGGTCTGTGGCTTGGCCAATGGTGGCGCCTACGCTGAGTACGTCAGCATCCCCGAGGGGCAAGCTTTGCCTGTTCCCAAGGGTTTAAGCCTGTTGCAAGCAGCGGCTTTGCCCGAAAACTATTTCACTGTGTGGACCAATGTGTTTCAGCGCGGCCATCTGCAGGCAGGTGAAACCTTCTTGGTGCATGGTGGGTCTTCTGGCATTGGCTTGACAGCCATCCAATTGGCCAAAGCGTTTGGCGCGAAAGTGCTGTGTACCGTGGGCAATGCTGACAAGGTGGCGGCTTGTCTCAAGGCCGGTGCTGATGTGGCCATCGATTACCGTCAGCAAGACTTTGTGGCCCAAGCGCTTGCCGCCACCGAGCAAAAAGGCGTGAACATCATTTTGGACATGGTGGGCGGCGACTATATGCAGCGCAATTTGCAGACCCTGGCCATCGACGGCCGCTTGGTGCAAATCGCGTTTTTACAGCATTCGAAAACCGAGGTGGACTGGATTGCCCTGATGGTCAAGCGCCTGACCTTCACAGGCTCCACCTTGCGCCCCCGCAGTGCAGCAGACAAGGCGCAAATGGCCCATGAATTGAAAACGCAAGTTTGGCCTTTGCTGGAAAAGGGCCAAGCTTTGCCTGTTATTCACCAAGTGTTCGATCTAGACCAAGCCGCGCAAGCCCATGCCCTGATGGAGTCGTCTACCCACATCGGAAAAATCATGCTCAAGGTGGCGGGGGGTTGAGGCGGCATGCGCCACATGTACCGTAAAGCGTAAGTTCGTGCCTGTCTACCTGAAAGCCATCAGGGGCGAGTTCTTGCAAGTTACCAGGGCAATCGTGTATGTCGTACACCTTGTCGCAAAGTGTGCAGTGGAAATGGTGATGGTGGTGGTGGTGCGATGACTCGTAGCGTGGGTTCTCCCCCGGCAGGTAGACCGTGTCAATCAGGCCGTTTTCAAGCAATGATTTAATGTTGCGGTAAACCGTGGCGATACCCATGCCTGGCGCCTCTGCCGTTGCGGCATCCAATATTTCTTGCGCCAATAAGGGACGTTCGGCGGTTTTGATCGCGTTGAGGATGGCCGTGCCTTGTTTGGTAATACGTTCCATAGGGATAAGCGGTTTATGTGATAATGAATTATCATTATCGTGTAACGGAGGATTCCATGGTGCGATTTTCACCCCAAAACCAAGTACTAGACGTCAAGCGCTGGGGCTTGGCGATCTTGCTCTTTCAGGTGCTTCATTCACAAGCCCAAAACATGCCTGTCGCAAATCCTGAGCGATTGCAAGAAGTGACGGTGACGGGCAATGCCTTGGGTAACGCCGAGGGCATACAAGCTGTGCAAATCTTGCAAGGCGAAGAGTTGATGATCAACGGGCAAAGCACGCTGGGTGAGACCTTGGCGCTCACGCCTGGTGTCAGCAGCAGCTATTTCGGCCCTAACGCGAGCCGTCCCATCATTCGCGGCATGGATGGCGACCGGATCAAAATCTTAAATAACAGCGCAAGCTCGCACGATGTGTCTGCCCTGAGCAATGACCATGCAGTGCCGTCAGATCCCTTGACGGTCGAGCGCATAGAGGTGCTGCGTGGCCCCTCGGCCATCATGTACGGCGGCAGCGCTGTTGGCGGGGTGGTCAACTTGATCGACAACCGCATTCCTACTCAGCCCATGGAGGGCTTGAGCGGCAAGGCCGATGTGGGTTGGTCCACTGTCAACAAAGAGTCCCGCGCAGCGGTGATACTCGAGTCTGGCAACGAGCGCTATGGTTTGCATGTGGATGCCTTTGGCAGGCACAGCAGTGACATGGGTGT
>CAMDIP010000180.1 GCA_945899335.1 Bordetella parapertussis | reverse complement strand
TCCTCAACAGATGCTGGGTTTTAAACCCCTAACTTTGCCTTCAACAACCCCAACACCTCAGCCACCGCCACCTTGTTGGCCTCGGTGTCACGGCGGTGCTGGTATTCCACCAAGCCGTCTTTGAGGCCTTTGTCGCCAATGGTCACTCGGTGGGGCACGCCAATCAGCTCCCAGTCGGCGAACATGGCACCGGGGCGCTCGCCGCGGTCGTCCAAGATCACGTCCACACCAGCGGCCAGCAAGCCGGCGTAGAGGGTGTCCGCGGCGGCTTTGACATCGGGGCTGCGGTCGGGGCCGATGGGGCAAATCACCACGGTGAAGGGTGCCAAAGCGTCGGGCCAAATGATGCCTTTGGCATCGTGGTTTTGTTCGATGGCAGCAGCGGGTAAGCGGGTGATGCCAATGCCGTAGCAACCCATCTCGAAGTGCTTGGGCTTGCCATCGTCGGCCAAAAACGTGGCGTTCATGGCTTGGCTGTACTTGGTGCCGAGGTAAAAAATGTGTCCCACCTCAATGCCGCGCTCAATCGCCAACACGCCTTTGCCGTCAGGCGAGGCGTCACCGGCTACCACGTTGCGGATGTCGGCCACCAAGTCTGGCTCGGGCAGGTCGCGATCCCAATTCGCACCGGTCATGTGAAAGTCGACCGCGTTGGCACCACACACCCAATCGGCCATCACAGCCACTTCGCGGTCAATGACGATTTTTAACGGCTTTTGCAATCCGATAGGCCCTAAATAGCCGGGTTTGCAACCAAAATGGTCTTCAATTTCGGCGATGGTGGCAAATCGGAAGCCTTTTTCAAAGCCTGGCAACTTGCCCACCTTCACCTCGTTCATGTCATGGTCACCGCGAACCAGCAGCAGCCAAACCTGCGATTTGACGACAACACCCTCGTTATTGAGCTCTTCTGTCGCCAAAACCAATGATTTAATGGTTTTTGTCAAAGGCAGACCCAAAAGCTCGGCCACATCGGCACAGGTGCTTTTGCCAGGGGTGGGGCTTTTGGTCAAAGCTTGGGTGGCGGCAGGTCGCGCCTGCGGTGGCGCCAAGGCTTCGGCTTTTTCCATGTTGGCGGCGTAGTCGCTGCTGGGGCAATAGACGATAGCGTCCTCACCCGTGGCGGCAATCACTTGAAACTCTTCGCTCAGGTCGCCGCCAATCGCGCCGCTGTCGGCAGCCACCGCACGGTAACGCAGGCCAAAGCGGTCGAAGATCGCGCGATAGGCCTGCGCCATCATCTGGTAGCTGGCCTTGGCGGCGTCGGCGTCGCGGTCAAAGCTGTAGGCGTCTTTCATGGTGAACTCGCGCCCACGCATCAAACCAAAACGCGGGCGGCGCTCATCGCGAAACTTGGTTTGTATTTGGTAGAGGTTTTTCGGCAACTGCTTGTAGCTGCGCAATTCTTGGCGCGCGATGTCGGTGACCACCTCTTCGCTGGTGGGTTGCACCACAAAGTCGCGGCCATGGCGGTCTTGGATGCGCAGCAACTCGGGGCCCATTTTTTCAAACCGGCCAGTCTCTTGCCACAGCTCAGAGGGTTGCACGACTGGCATAGTCAACTCGATGGCGCCAGCGCGGTTCATCTCCTCGCGCACGATGGCCTCAACCTTGCGAATCACCCGCAAACCCATGGGCATGTAGGTGTAAATGCCTGCACCCAGTTTTTTGATCATGCCGGCGCGCATCATCAGCTGATGGCTGGCGACCTCAGCGTCGGCAGGGGCTTCTTTGAGGGTGGAGATGAGGAATTGTGAGGCTTTCATGGTCTGCTGTGCCGAATAAATCGGCATAAAGGAATGGTCAGCCCTATTGATGCAAGTCGTTGTCTGTGCATAATGGACTCAGTTGAAAATTTGAGGTTTGATTATGCTTGACCGCGATGGCTTTAGGCCTAACGTCGGCATCATTCTGCTCAATCAGAGGAATCAGGTTTTTTGGGGCAAGCGCATTCGCACACACAGCTGGCAATTTCCGCAAGGCGGCATCGACCGCGGCGAAACTCCCGAGCAAGCCATGTTTCGGGAATTGCAAGAAGAAGTGGGGCTGTTGGCAGAACATGTGCGCATCGTCGCCCGAACCCGAGACTGGTTGCGCTATGAAGTGCCAGATCGCTACATCCGCAAGGATGCACGCGGTCATTACAAGGGGCAAAAACAAATATGGTTTTTGCTGCAATTGGTAGTGCCTGATCACGCCTTGAACCTGCGCGCTAGCACCCACCCAGAGTTCGACGCTTGGCGCTGGAATGACTATTGGGTGCCACTGGACTCCGTGGTCGATTTCAAGCGAGGCGTCTACGAATTGGCGCTGACCGAATTGTCACGCTATCTGCCGCAACAAGAACCCAAAAGCCGTTTTTTACGCCAAGGGATGCGTCATGCCGATGCCATGGACGGCGCTGAACAGCGCCCCACTGCGCCCAATTAAGCGGTGAGCACCAAATTATCGCGGTGAACCATCTCGGGTTCGGCCACATAACCCAGCAGTTTTTCAATCTCGCTTGACGCCTTGCGGCACAACAAACGCGCTTCAGCGCTTGCATAGTTGGCCAAGCCTCGGGCAAAAGCTTTGCCGTGCTCATCGCAAATGGCAATGATGTCTCCGCGTGAGAACTCGCCTTGAACGCTGTTCATTCCTATGGGTAGCAAACTTTTGCCCTCGCGGCTTACCTTGCTGACGGCGCCCGAATCTACCCAGACCGCGCCAGGCAGTTGCAGTTGATCCACCATCCACTGCTTTCGCGCTTGCTGCTTGTGGGTAGGTGCCACCAACAAGGTGCCCAAACCCTCACCTGCGGCCAAGCGCAGCAACACATCGGGTTCGCGCCCCCAAGCGATCACGGTGCTGGCACCCGAGCCTGCAGCCCTTTTGGCGGCAAGTATTTTGGTGATCATGCCGCCCTTGCCGATGCTCGAGCCCGCACCCCCCGCCATGACTTCCAACGCAAGGTCGCCCGCTTTGGCTTCATGCACAAAGCTGGCCTTCGCGTCCACACGCGGGTCGGCGGTGAACAAACCCTTTTGGTCGGTCAAGATCACCAAAGCGTCCGCCTCCACCAAGTTTGCCACCAGCGCCCCCAAGGTGTCGTTATCGCCAAACTTGATTTCGTCGTTCACCACCGTGTCGTTTTCATTGATGACAGGTAAAACCTTGTGTTGCAGCAAAGTCAACAAGGTGGAACGTGCATTGAGGTAGCGCTCGCGGTCGGCTAAATCGGCGTGTGTGAGCAGCACCTGCGCGCTGCGAAGACCTTGCTCGCGCAGCTTGGTTTCGTACATTTGCGCCAAGCCCATTTGCCCCACCGCCGCCGCCGCTTGCAGCTCATGCAACTCGTGGGGTCGGGTGGTCCAACCCAGTCGCTTCATGCCTTCGGCAATCGCGCCACTGGAAACCATGATGATTTCTCGTGCAGGGTCCGCCTTGGCAAGCGTCGCCATCTGGCGGCACCACTCGCCAATGGCGACTTCGTCCAA
>CAMDIP010000179.1 GCA_945899335.1 Bordetella parapertussis | reverse complement strand
TCTGGGGCATCTACCGCACGCTCTTGAGTGTGGGCAAATTTTTTAACTGATTGAGCCATGAATTCAACCCAAGCTTTGCCTGAACAGGCCCTTATTCAACAACTTGTGCAGCAGCATGCAGATGAGCCAGGCGCGTTGCTGCCTTTGTTGCACGACATTCAAGACAAGCTTGGGTTTATTCCTGCAAGCAGTGTTGCAGCTATTGCCGAAGGGCTGAACCTGTCACGTGCGGAAGTGCATGGCGTCATCACTTATTACCACCACTTTCGCAGCACGGCCCCTGGCAAGCACGTCATCCAAGTCTGCCGTGCTGAGGCTTGTCAGTCGTGTGGCAGCGAAGAACTGTGGGCCTTGGCAGAAAAACTGTTGGGCTGCAATGGTCATGAAACCAGTGCCAATGGCATGTACTCGCTCGAGCCTGTGTATTGCCTTGGACTGTGTGCCAGCTCGCCTGCGGTACAGATTGGCGACAAATTGCATTCACGTGTCAATCAAGCCAAATTAACCCGCTTGGTAAAGTCTTTGGAAAGCGTCGCATGAGTTTCACTGTTTTTGTTCCCTGCGACTCTGCTGCCTTGGCAGCCGGTGCAGACGAGGTCGTTGACGCTATCCACAAAGAGGCCGCTGCGCGTGGCTTGGCTATCTATGTGCAGCGCAACAGTTCACGCGGTATGTTTTGGCTTGAGCCTTTGGTTGAGGTAGTCACACCCCAAGGTCGTATCGGCTATGGCCCTGTGGCGTTTGAAGATGTGCCCTCACTTTTTTCGTCAGACTTTTTAAATGGCGGACAGCATCCCTTGTCCCTTGGCATCACAGATCAAATTCCCTATCTGGCCAAACAGCAACGCCTGACGTTCGCCCGCATGGGTATCACCCGCCCTTTGTCTCTTGACGATTACGCCGCTCACGGCGGTTGGGTGGGTTTGAAAAATACCGTGGCCATGGATGGTTCGGCAGTGGTGCAAGAAGTGCTGGACTCTGGCTTGCGTGGCCGCGGTGGCGCGGCTTTTCCTGCAGGCATCAAATGGCGCACTGTGCGCGGCACCACCGCTGCACAAAAGTACGTGGTGTGCAATGCCGATGAAGGTGACTCCGGCACCTTCTCGGACCGCATGACCATGGAGGGTGACCCCTATATGCTGATTGAGGGCATGGCCATCGCTGGTTTGGCAGCAGGTGCCACCAAAGGCTATATTTACATCCGCTCTGAATACCCACACGCGATTGCCACTATGCAGACAGCCATTGCCATGGCCGAGTCTGCTGGCTACTTAGGCGCCAATGTTGCAGGTAGCGGGCAAGCCTTTCATTTGTTCGTGCGTAAAGCTGCAGGCTCTTATGTTTGTGGCGAAGAAACTGCCATGCTAGAGAGCATCGAGGGCAAGCGCGGTGTGGTGCGGGCAAAACCGCCACTGCCTGCCTTAGAGGGTTTGTTTGGCCAACCCACAGTCATCAACAACGTGATTACCTTGGCCAGTGTGCCTATCATCATGGCCAAGGGTGCGGCCTTTTACAAAGACTTTGGCGTGGGTCGCTCCACTGGCACCCTGCCCTTTCAAATCGCCGGAAATATTTTGCAAGGCGGTTTGGTCGAACGTGCTTTTGGTTTGACCTTGCGAGAACTATTATTTGATTTTGGTGGCGGCAGCCGAAGTGGTCGACCCATCAAAGCGGTGCAAGTCGGTGGCCCTTTAGGAGCCTATGTGCCTGAGTTGCAATGGGATGTTCCTTTGGACTACGAAGCCTATGCCGCCATGGGTGCGGTGGTAGGCCACGGCGGTATTGTGGTGCATGACGACAGCGCCAATATGGCCAAGTTGGCCCGCTATGCCATGGAGTTTTGCGCCATAGAGAGTTGCGGCAAATGCACACCGTGTCGCATCGGCTCAACCCGCGGCATGGAAACCATAGACCGCATTGGCACTTCCAAAAACAAAGAACAACAAGTGCATTTGCTGCGTGACTTGTGCAACACCATGCTGCACGGCAGCCTGTGCGCCATGGGCGGCATGACACCTTATCCGGTGTTGTCAGCTCTTAACCATTACCCCGCCGACTTTGGTTTGGAAACCAAAGAGGCTCAAGTCCTTTAAGGAAACACCATGTTGATGTACCTGAAACAAGAGCGAGACCACGGCACCCCTGCGCGTACCTCCCATGAAACCGTGCAACTTGAAATCGATGGCTACCAAGTGAATGTGCCCAAAGGTACCTCGCTCATGCGTGCCGCGGTGGAAGCTGGCATTCAAGTACCCAAACTCTGCGCGACTGACAGCTTGGAGCCTTTTGGTTCTTGCCGTTTGTGCTTGGTGGAAATCGATGGTCGCAAAGGTTTCCCAGCTTCTTGCACCACGCCCGCTGAAGCTGGCATGGTGGTGCACACCCAAACCCCGAAGCTGCAAGATTTGCGCAAGGGCGTGATGGAGTTGTACATATCCGACCACCCCCTGGATTGTCTGACCTGCAGCGCCAACGGCAACTGCGAGTTGCAAGACATGGCGGGTGTCACGGGTTTGCGCAATGTGCGCTACGGCGTGGGTGAGGCCGCTGGGGCTCACCACTGCGACGCTGAAAAGGACGAGTCCAACCCCTATTTCACCTATGACGCCAGCAAGTGCATTGTGTGCAACCGCTGTGTGCGTGCTTGCGAAGAAACCCAAGGCACGTTTGCCTTAACTATTTCCGGCAGAGGCTTTGAGAGCCGCGTGTCGCCTGGCCAAGACCAGTCTTTCATGGACAGCGAATGCGTGTCTTGCGGCGCTTGCGTTGAAGCTTGCCCTACGGCTACCCTGCAAGAAAAATCTATCATTGAGCTGGGCCAACCCGAGCACAGCCTCATCACCACCTGCGCCTATTGCGGCGTAGGCTGCGGTTTCAAGGCCGAGATGAAGGGTAACACCGTGGTGCGCATGGTGCCTTGGAAAGACGGCAAGGCCAATGAAGGTCACTCTTGCGTGAAAGGCCGTTTTGCTTGGGGCTACGCCACCCACCAAGACCGCATCACCAAACCCATGATCCGCGCCAAGATCACCGACCCTTGGCAAGAAGTCAGCTGGGACGAAGCGCTCAACCATGCAGCCTCTGAGTTCAAGCGCATTCAAGCCAAGCATGGCAAAGACTCTGTGGGTGGCATCACCTCGTCACGCTGCACCAACGAAGAAACCTATCTTGTGCAAAAGTTGGTACGCGCCGCCTTTGGCACCAACAACGTGGACACTTGTGCCCGCGTTTGCCATTCGCCCACTGGCTATGGTTTGGGACTTACCTTTGGCACATCGGCTGGCACGCAAACCTTCAAATCGGTGGAACACGCCGATGTGTTGTTGGTGATTGGCGCCAACCCTACCGATGCGCATCCCGTGTTTGCCTCTCGCATGAAGCGCCGACTGCGCAGTGGCGCCAAGCTCATCGTGGCTGACCCACGCCAAATTGACTTGGTCAGAAGCCCCCATGTGAAAGCCGAGCACCACTTGGCCTTGAAACCTGGCACCAATGTGGCCCTCATCAACTCGCTGGCCCATGTGGTGGTCACCGAGGG